>CABYBM010000005.1 GCA_902517175.1 uncultured Pelagibacteraceae bacterium
GATTTAATCTAACCACTATTGAGTTAGATGAAGGTGAAAAAATACCCGATGATTTAAATAAATTTGATGGAATGTTTTGTATGGGAGGTCCAATGGATACCTTTATGGAAAAGCAGTATCCATGGTTAGTTGAGGAGAAGAAAAAAATTAAAGAGTTTGTTGTAGATTTAAAAAAACCTTACTTAGGATTTTGTTTAGGCTGTCAGTTACTAGGAGAAGTAATAGGGGGGCAAGTAGTTAGATCAAATCCTGCTGAGATCGGAATGATGGATATCAACTTTACAAAAGAAAAAGAAGTTGACAATTTGTTTTCAAAATTTCCAAACCAAATCAAAAGTCTACAATGGCACTCTTATGAGGTGCAGGGCATTGAAAATCATAAGGATGTGACTTTGTTAGCTTCATCACCAGTTACAAAATTTCAAATTTTTAAATACCAAAACCATGCCTATGGAATTCAATTTCATATAGAAATAAAAAATACCACAGTCAATGAATGGGGATGTGTCCCAGAATATAAAAAAGCTTTGGAGGATCAGCTTGGTAATGGTGCGTTAGAAAAATTTGATCAATCTGCAAAGGATAACATGAAAGATATGAACAATTATTCTACAATCCTTTATGATAATTTTAAAAAACTTTTATGAACAATAAAATATTTGAATGGGCTGGAGTTATAACTGCAATATTATATTCTTTGTTTGTAGCTTTAAATATAGGAATTGAATTTTTCGGTTTTTGTTTATTACTTTTTTCAGCAATTTTAATCGGAATATGGGCTTATAGGGGTGGTCATAAGGGAATTTTATTTCTACAATTTTTTTATGCAACAGCTGGTATTATTGGGATGGTTCGTTGGTTTTAATTAAAGCTTGATATTATTTTTGGAATATAATTTTTAAAATTAAAAAAACCTTTGTTGCAATATTGCCATGAAAATCGATCAAGATCCCTGTATAAAAAATCTAATTTAATATTATTTGAATTTAAATAATCTAAGTTTTCACCAACAGTTGGATATAATCCAAGGCAGTTTTCGATATTTTTAATTTCACTAATATTAATAATCTCACATTCGATAGAATTATCTTTTAATCTTTGTTCTTGGTCATTTATTAAAAGAGACTTAAATTTCAATGACTTTTCACTGAGCTTGATAGATCTATCTTCATTTTTAAAAGAAATTATATAAATTTTTTCAAAGTTATTTTCTTTAAAGTCGGTGATTTCAAATGAGAGGTTGTTATCAAAAATTACAAGATTTTTTTTCTCAATATCCTGCGGGTTACTGAAATCTTGTTTAATTATAGAGTAAGATTTTTCTGAAATTTTTGGAGGAGCGTTCTCATTTAATTTGATGTTTTGAAACCTGTTATTGGTAAATTTTTTTATATTCCATTCACTTGCTAGGTAATGCTTACCCTGAGTTTGAATTCCAGCTACCCATCTCCAACCAAGGGTGTTAGATGCAGCATCTCCATCATACAGATGTTGCATAAAAAACTCAGCACCAAGTTGCCAAGGTAATTCTAAAGTAAAAATCCACATACTCGCAAACCACATTCTGGTATGGTTGTGAAGATAGTTGCTTTCTTTGAGTTCATTTACCCAGTAATTAAAGCATTCAATATTTGTTTTCCCTTCGATTGCATTTAAATATTCTTTGTTATCTTTAAAATCTTCTCTTATTTTCTTTAGCTCTATTAAATAATCATTCCATACATTTGGTCTTAGTTCTAGCCAGCCTTTCCAATAAGTACGCCAAAGAACTTCTTGGATAAACTTTTCATTTTTAGGAAAAGAAAATTTATCAAGAGATTTTTTTATTATTTCTTTTTCGCTTATTATCCCGTGTGTAATGTAAGGTGATAAGCACGAGACATTAGATCTACCCTCTGGACCAAAATCAAAATTTCTTAATTTAGAGTAATCTGTTAAATTATTTTCAATAAAATGATTTAGTTTTTCAATGGCTTTCGCCCTCGAAGCCTCAAATAACATATTTAAACTACCTAGATTTTTTCTTCTTTAGACCTAGTTTGTCACTATGTCTCAATCTTAGAACAACAATCGCTCCAGCAATCAACAGTATAGCAACTGCCTCATAAACAAGAGCTGTAGGATCCATTTCTTTTCCCTGAAGAATAATAAATCGAGCAAGAGCTGTTATTGCAATAAGAAGTGGTAAGGTAATGCTTATAGATTGCTGATTCCAAAAAACTCTTACCATTGCGAGCACTTCTAAATATAGAAACATTAAAAGCAAATCAGCTAAAGTAACTGATTGGTTTAAAAACATATTTGAAATTTCAATGCCAACAGCAATAATAGTGCTGATCAAAATAATACACATCAACCCCAGCTGTAAATTTTTTGCTATCTTATCCATTACTTATCTTTACTAAATGGTAGCCATTTTTCAAATACTGATTTTGAGGAACCATCATATGGAATTGAGTAAGAATATGGGTTTGGACTAGTTAGAACTTCAATTCCTTTTGAAAAGACAAATATAAAAACTATAACAAAAACAATTACCATTATCTTAAAGGGATCAAAATTTTTTGTCTTAAAAACGCTAGCAGAACTTTCTTCGGCTCTGTGAAAATGTTTAAATGTCATATACACTGCAAAAATCAAACCAATATGGGCTATGAATAGACCTGCCCAACCAAATGCAAAAGTAGTATATGAAAAAACGTATAAACTAAAAACAGTGGTCCAAATAAAACTTAACACTAAAAGAATTTGTAACCTTACTGTTTTAGGAAGGGCCCTCAAATCATTTTTACTATCATCAAACAGAATGTTTGCTGCTTCTATCATCCAATTTTTTAATGATTCCATAAATCTAAGATATAGTTTTAAACAATTTTGACAAACGATAAATTGACCTAAGCTTTATTAAGAACGTAGTTTTTTCTTGTGAAAATTAATAAATCTTTCAACATTTGTTTTATTAAAGGTTTTATTTTCTTCAAAAGAAACTTTTTTCATAGAGTAGGCTGCGCTCTTAGTTTGTCTTGAAATTATCGTAACATTTCCTTTGTAAAGTTTAAGTTTAACTGAACCATTAACTTTATTCCTACTTAGATCCACAATTTTTTGAAGTTTAAATCTTTCTTTTGAATACCAGTAACCATTGTAAATAAGCTCTGCATATCTTGGCATAATTTGATCTTTTTTATGCATTGTATCTTTATCTAGAGTTACAGATTCCATTGCACGATGGGCATGCATTAACAAAGTACCTCCAGGAGTTTCGTATACACCTCTCGACTTTATTCCAATAAATCTATTTTCAACTAAATCAACTCTGCCAATTCCATTTTTACCTGCAAGTTGATTTAATTTTTCTAATAATTTTGCTGGAGTAATTTTTTTCCCATTTATACCAAATGGATCTCCGTTTTTAAATTTGATAGTAACATAAGATGCTTTATTTGGTGCCTTTTCAGGTGAAACTGATCTTTGAAAAATAAATTCTGGTGCAAAATTCTTTGGATTTTCTAAAAGCTTACCTTCAGTCGAGGTATGAAACAAATTATCGTCCACTGAAAAAGGAGATGCGCCCTTTTTATCCTTTGGAATAGCTATATTGTGCTTCTTCGCATAATTAATTAGATCTGTTCTTGATTTTAATTTCCAAATTCTCCAAGGAGCAATGATTTTTATTTTGGGGCCAAAGTAATGATAGCCTAATTCAAATCTTACTTGATCGTTTCCTTTACCAGTCGCGCCGTGAGAGACTGCAAATGCTTTAAATTTTTTAGCAACTCTAATCTGATCTTTGGCTATGAGTGGTCTAGCTATGGATGTACCCAACAAGTAGACACCTTCATAAATAGCATGACCTCTGATCATTGGATAAACATAATCTTTTACAAAGATATCTTTTAAATCTTTAATAATTATTTTAGTAACACCAAATTTTTTTGCATTAGAGATAATTTTTTTTCTATCAATCTCTTGCCCCACATCTGCAGTGTAACAAATTACTTCTGCTTCATAATTTTCTTGAAGCCATTTTAAAATTATAGAGGTATCAAGCCCTCCAGAGTATGCTAGGACAATTTTTTTTTTTGATTTCATTAAACTAACTGCAAGCTTTTCGAGATGCGTTATAAGCTTTAGTAAATCCTAGCAATGAATAGTGATCAATTGTTTGAGAACCTTTTTGATTGTATCCTGTAATCATTATTCGAGAACCTTTTCTCATTTGCTTAATCATTTTAAGTTCAATTTTATTGTCAGCAATCCAAGCAAATCCTTGTTCCTTAATGTCAAATTTAAACTTATTTTTTCCTGAAGCTGCAGTAACAGAGTTGCTTTTGTTAAATTCATAGCCTGGGGTGACACTCACTTCATTGGTAATGCTTTCGTTTGGTCTAAAGGCTACAAATAATTTTGCATCTCTCTTGTTTGTTTTTGGAGCTTGCAAGATAGGTGAGGATTGTGCAAAACAAACTTTTCCACTTGCTTCAGAAACCACCATTGCTTCCCAGTCTTTATATTTGCCAATTTTTTTTACTTCTTGAGCTTTAAGCTGGTTAAAGCTAGTTAAAAATAAAATAATAAAAAATGCTGTAATTTTTTCAGTTATGGACATGGATTTGGATAAATTTTTTGAACATGGTTAATTTCTTTAATGACATCATCTGATAGATTAACATTTACACTTTCTATATTTGTTTTCAACTGCTCCATTGTTGTTGCACCAATAATTACACTAGTCATAAAGTCTTGTATTTCACAAAATTTTATAGACATTTGACTCATATCAAGATTATGTTTTTTGCTTATATTGTAATAAAGCTCTACCGCTTCCTCAGTATTTGGCTTTCTATATCGCGTCCAAAAATCAAAATCTCTTTCCATTCTTGATCCTTTTGGAAATTTTTTATTTCTATATTTTCCACTTAAATAACCACTAGCAAGAGGAGAATATGATAAGCATCCGATTTCTTCTCTTATTGATACTTCTGCTAATCCAACTTCGTAAGATCTATTCAATAAACTATATGGATTTTGGATTGACATCATTCGTGGTAAATTTTTGTCCTTTGAGAGTTTAAGAAAACTCATTGTTCCCCAGGGGGTTTCGTTGGATAAACCGACATATCTAACTTTACCTTGATCTATATATTTATTTAATTCATCTAAAATATCCTCAAATTGGTTCCAGTTGTTTTCTTGATGAACATAACCCAATCTTCCAAAGTTATTTACTTTTCTCTCTGGCCAATGAAGTTGATATAAATCAACATAGTCAGTTTTTAATCTCTTCAGACTATTATTTAAAGCGCTCTCTAAGTTAGTACCTGCAAAACTATTTTCTCCATTTCTTAAATAGTCCCGAGCAGGTCCGGCAACTTTAGTTGCAAGTATCACCTCATCTCTTCTTTTAGTTTTCTCAAACCAATTTCCAATTATTTCTTCAGTATAGCCATAAGTTTCTTTTCTGGGAGGTACCGCATATAATTCTGCTGTGTCCCAAAAATTTACTCCCTGTTCTAAAGCAAAGTCCATTTGCTCAAATGCTTCATTTTGGGTATTTTGTTCTCCCCAAGTCATAGTACCGAGACAAATTGTGCTTACTTTTAAGTCCGTGTTTCCTAGATTTTTGTAATTCATTTGAAAATTATCTTAACGTTTTATTAACCTTTTAAGGTATCTTGAATAATTAGTAAAAGGCTATTATATAACATTCATATGGAATTTGATAAAAACGGAATACTAAACAGAGCAAAAGCAGCTCAACAATCAACTGTTGTAATGGATGAAGGTTTAAGAGCCTACATGCTAAAAGTTTACAACTACATGGCAACGGGAATTTTATTAACAGGAATAGTTGCGCTATTAACATTTAAAATGTCAGTCGTTACTAATGATGCTGGATCTATTGTAGGTCTAACTCAAATGGGTAATGCAATTTATATGTCAGGTTTAAAATGGCTTGTGATGCTTGCACCTTTAGGAATTGTTTTTTACATGAGTTTTGGAATTAATAAAATGAGTGCATCAAAAGCTCAGACAACTTTTTGGGTTTTTGCAGGTTTAATGGGCTTATCTTTATCTTCAATTTTATTAGTTTACACAGGGATGAGTGTAACAAGAGTTTTCTTTATTTGTTCAGCAACTTTTGGAGCAATGAGTATCTATGGTTACACTACAAAAAGAGATCTAACTAAATTAGGCTCTTTCTTAATAATGGGTTTAATTGGAATAATTATAGCTTCAATAGTTAATATATTTATGAAATCATCAATGATGTATTTCGTGATTTCAATATTAGGGGTTTTAATTTTTGTTGGTCTTACAGCTTATGATACTCAAAAAATTAAAAATATGTACGCAGCTAGTGACACAGGTGAAATCATGGGCAAAAAAGCTGTTATGGGTGCATTAACTCTTTACTTAGACTTTATAAATCTATTTATAATGTTGCTAAGACTCTTTGGACAAAGACGTTAATTTTTTAGAGCTTTTTCCAATTAGTATTTTTTAATAATAATGTAAGTTCAAAAGAGTTTTTTAATATTTTACCATTTGTATCTGTAATCATATATTTAAGATTTTTATTTTTTGGCTTAAAATTTTTACAAATTTTATAAATGGCATTTTCAGCTGCATTTCTAAAAACACTAAAGCTCACTTGTTTACTCGAAATATTTAACCCATAGTCTTTCCAAGATCCTTCGGACACCATCTTTGCATATAGATCCAAGATTATTTTAAGTTCATCTTTTTCAAAGAACTGCTTTTGTTCTATTTTATTTTGAGTGTTATTAATTATTAATTTTAGATCACTGCGCATCAATTTTATGTTTATTAATTAATGGTATTTGGAATGCTGTAAAAATTATTGTTATTGGCAACATTCCCCATACTTTAAAGTTAACCCAGAATTCTTCAGTTTGTGTCCTCCAAACAAACTCATTAAGGACAGCGAGCCCAAGAAAAAAGAACATCCATCTTTTATTTAGTATCTCCCATCCAATATCAGATAAGGGGATGGATTTACCCATAATTTTTTTTAAAATAGGTTCTCTCGTAAAATATTTTCCAAAAAATAAAGCTAAGGCAAATAAAATATTTATAATAGTTGGTTTTACATAAATAAATATTGGATCATTAAAATAAATAGTTAGTCCACCAAAGAATGTGATTAATATTCCACTAACCAATGGCATTGGGGGGATTTTTTTTTCAAAGAACCATACAACCGCCAAAGCAATTAAAGTTGCAACTATGAGTGGAGGTATAGCAACTGATAAATTTTTATCATTATTATAATAAAAGAAAAAAAATATTGCTAATGGCCCAAAATCGGTAATAAATTTTAAAAAAGATTTATTCACTAAAAAGATATTAACATATTTGCCACATCACAAAACATTAATCTTTTTTGCATTGATTTTTATATTTAAATACCCATACTAATCATAATGCCAATCCAAAAAGCTAAATTTTCAATCGGTGACATTGTTAAACACAAACACTTTGAATTCAGAGGTGTGATTTATGATGTTGATTTTGAATTTAACAATTCAGAGGAATGGTATCAATCGATCCCAAAAAATGTCAGACCAAGAAAAGATCAGCCATTTTACCATTTACTTGCTGAAAATGATGAAATTACTTATGAAGCATATGTTTCAGAGCAAAACTTGCTTATGGATGATTCTGATGAACCAATAAAACACCCTCTAATTGAAGAAATTTTTTCAGGAAAAAAGGGCTCAAGTTACTTTAAGCTTTCAAATTAAGCATATCAATATTCCAACACATTTAGCTCAAATCTAGGCCATAAATATTCATTAAATTTGAATCATATTCTGATCAAGGATGTTAAACGTTATATTTAGTCTTATTGTCTCCCCCTCTGCATTCTTGATCAGATAACTTTTTCATAATAGAAATTCCAAAATTAATTATTAAATAATAGATATGTTTAAGATCTTTGAACCAAATAAAATTTTTCAAATAACTTCTAGGGCCCCAAAGTATATTTTATTTTTATTTGTTATTGTTTTGACGGTTGGTTTGACGGAGGCGTTAATTTTGTCTCCGGAGGATTACAAACAAAGCGATGCTGTAAGAATTATGTATGTTCATGTTCCATCAGCATGGATCTCACTTGGAATTTTTTCATCGATTACTTTGTTATCGATAAGCGGTTTTATTTTTAAGAATAAAAATTTTTTTTTAATAGCAAAAAGTTTAGCACCATCTGGATTTGTTTTTAATATAATAGCTTTAGTCACAGGTGCAATTTGGGGCAAACCTACATGGGGAACTTGGTGGGCATGGGACGCTCGGATTACATCAATGTTAATTTTAGCTTTATTTTTTGCTATGTATTTAATAGCCTGGAGAATTTATGAGAAAGAAGAAAAAGTTTTTAAGATTACTACCTTTATAACTATTGTTGGTATTATAAATGTTCCAATTACTAAATACTCGGTTGATTGGTGGAATACACTTCACCAGCCAGCATCAATTAATATTTTAACAAAAAGCTCAATACATTCTTCAATGCTTTTCCCTTTATTATTAATGACTGCGGCATTTGCTCTATTTTCGTTGTTAATTTTCTTAATGAAATATAATACAGAACTGATAAAAATTAAAAATAAAGGCTTAGATAGATTATGATTAATGAATTACTTGTTATGAATGGATATGCAGTTTACGTAATGTCTGCTTTTGGCTTTACTCTTTTAAGTTTTTTAAGTTTGTATATGACTACGAAGCTACAATTTGTTAAAGAGCAAAGTAAATTTGTTGCTAAATTTGGGTCTTTAAATCCTGAGAAAGCTAATTCTGCAAAAACACAAAGAATCAATAAAGAAATTTTAGCTAACGCCACAAACAACTAACTTTTGAACCATGTATGGTCGCAAAGTTAAATTAAGATTTTTGTTTGTAACATTAATTTTAGTTACATTAATTTTAACAGTTTTTTTAATTCTAAAATCTTTAGAAGAAAATGTTGTTTTCTTTCAATCACCAACTGAAATTAAAACATTATCAGAACTAGATACAAATAAAATTAGAGTTGGTGGAATGGTTAAAAAAAATTCAATTAATGTAAATTCTAATGAAGTAAACTTCATTATTACAGATTTTAAAAATGAAATAAATGTAAGTTATTCTGGTGCTGTCCCTAATCTCTTTGCAGAGGAAAAAGGGGTAGTTGCAGAAGGATTTTTAAAAGATAGAAATTTTTTTTCTGCCACTAAAATTTTAGCTAAGCATGATGAAAATTACATGCCACCAGAAGTAAAAGAAGCTTTGGAGGAGAAATAAATTGATTTACAGTGTTGTTGGCCATTACTCACTTATTCTAGGTTTGTGTGTTGGCTTAATTTTAATTTTTTTTTCAATTCAAAATTTCAAAAATTCAAACCAATTAGATACTAAAATCTTATCGTTTTCTTTTTTACAATTATTTTTTGTTTTAATTAGTTTTTTAGCTTTAATTATTTCTTTTGTTATATCAGATTTTAGTAACGAAACTGTATTTAACAATTCACATACGACCAAACCTTTTTTTTATAAAATTAGTGGTACTTGGGGAAACCATGAGGGAAGCTTGCTGCTATGGTTATTAGTTTTAACATTATTTATATTTATATTTTTATTAAGAACTAAAAATCAACCAATTAAGTATAAAATTTTAACATTAGGTTTTCAGCAAGTAATTATAATTGGTTTTTTTTTATTTCTAATTCAAACTTCGAACCCTTTTAATTATTTATTTCCTATTCCAGATGAGGGCTTAGGATTAAATCCAATATTGCAGGATCCTGCATTAGCAATTCATCCGCCAATTTTATATTTGGGTTATGTTGGCTCCTCTATTATTTTTTCATCTGCTTTAGCTGCAACCACCTTAAAAATGGTTTCAACAAGCTGGGCAGTGCATATTAAAAAATGGGTTTTAATCTCTTGGATTTTTTTAACATTGGGTATTTTGCTAGGATCAATTTGGGCTTATTATGAATTAGGTTGGGGAGGATTTTGGTTTTGGGATCCAGTAGAAAATGTCTCTTTAATGCCTTGGCTAGCTTTGACAACTCTTTTACACTGCATTTTAGTACTTGAGAGAAAAGAAATCCTAACTTCATGGGTGATCATATTGTCTATTGCAACTTTCACTTTGAGCATGTGCGGAACTTTTTTAGTAAGATCTGGTATTCTAAATTCTGTTCATACATTTGCTAATGATCCAGAAAGAGGTTTATTTATTTTAATATTTTTATTTGCTTTAATTTTTTTGTCTTTATTTATTTTTTTCTTTTTTCATCAAACCACTAAAGATAATTCGTCTAAATTTTTTTGGTTAAGTAAAGAAACTTCAATTTTAGTAAATAACTGGTTTATGATGTATTTTCTATCAGTTGTATTGATTGGTACAGTTTATCCTATATTTTTAGACGTCATATCCTCTCAAAAAATATCTGTGGGGCCACCATTCTATCACAAACTCATTGCTCCATTTTTAATTCCTTTTTTATTTGCGATGGCAATTGGGCCAAGGTTAAAATGGATAAGATCTGATTTAAAAGATAAGATCTATCTGATTTCTTTATTAACTATCTCTATTTTAATATCTTTTTTTATTGTCAAAAATTTTAATACAAATATTCTTATTAATACTATCCTAATCTCAAGTGCTCTTTATTTATTTTTTATTACATTGAGAGATTTTTTTAACAAGAAATATAAAAATTTTGCTCAAAATACTGCTCATTTTGGATTTAGTTTATTGATTTTAAGTATTTTATTTAACAATTTATTTTCAAGCGAAATAATAACTAATTTAAAAGTTGGTGAAACTTATGATAATTCAAAAACGAAAATAGTTTTTAAAAGTATCAATCAAAAAACAGAAAAAAATTATAAATCTATAATTGCTAATTTTAATATTACGAATTCCAAAGGTATAAATAATAACTTGTCACCTGAACTAAGAATATATAATCAGCCTAATATCACAACTAGTGAGGCAGATATTAAAACTACATTAATGAAGGATAAATTTATTGTAATTAATCTTGTCCAAAATCAGGATTATTTTAATGTAAGATATCAAGTCAAACCTTTTATGTTGTGGATATGGTTATCGGTTATCATGGTAAGCTTAGGTGGTTTAGTTAGTTTTTTACAAAAAAGAATATGAAAAAAAAATTAATTCCGTATTCAATAATATTAATATTTTTAATTATTTTTGCTGTTTTTTACAGAAGTTTAAAAGATACAAATATTTATACACCAGAGACGAAAATCAATAATGATATCCCGATTTTCTCGGCTGATCTTCTGCTTTTAAATGAGAATTCAAACTCAACTAAAATTTTTGAATTAGATAAATTCTATTTATTAAACATTTGGGCCTCTTGGTGCGTTCCATGTAGAGATGAACACCCAATATTAATGAGTTTAAGTAAAAATAATAAATTAACTATTATTGGCATGAATTATAAAGATAATAAAAAAAATGCTCAAAGTTTTTTGGATAAATTAGGAAATCCTTATGAAAAAATAATTGTAGATAAAAATGGGACAATCTCAATCGAATGGGGAGCTTTTGGTGTACCTGAAACTTTTATAATTTATAATAACAAAATAATTAAAAAATATATTGGACCTCTTAATAATGAGTTGCTGATAGAAATACGAAAAATAATAAAATGAAAATATTTAAAAATTTTGTAATTATTTTTCTCTTAATGACTATTAACAATCTTAATGCAAATGAAAATAGTGAAAGAAATGAAATCACAAAAAATCTCAGATGCTTGATATGCCAAGGACAATCAGTTTATGACTCAGACTCTGATTTTGCAAATAGCATGAAAATTTTAGTAGATAAAAAATTAGACGAAGGCTTATCAGAAAAAGAAATATATATTTATTTTAAAGAAAAATATGGTGATTGGATTTTGTATGATCCTGGACTCAACAAAAATACGTATTTACTATGGTTATTACCAATATTGATATTTCTATTTGGAGGTGCAATAATTGCTAAAAGTTTTATACTTAAAAAATAACTATTAATTATCTATGAAATTAAAAAATTTTCTGACTTCATTATTCTTGGTTTTTTTTACTTTTTCAGTGAATGCTGAAGAACTAAATATAAAAAATCAAAATACAGAGTTTAATGTTTATACAGGCATGTTTGATTTTAGTGATGATGGAAAAAAATCGACATTATTAGGTTTTCAACATCAAAATGAGAACTTGAATAAGGATACTTTTCTAGGAAATCTTTCACCAATAACTGGAGCTTTAATCACAGCAGATGCTGCAGGTTATTTGTATACTGGTGTTCAAGCTCAATATAAGCTTGGTGCTTTGAATATCACTCCGAGTTTTACCCCTGGTTTATATCTTGAAGGAGACGGTAAAGATCTGGGACATCTGATTGAATTTAAAAGCGAATTACAATTTTCACTAGATTTGTCAAATACGAGTGAGCTAGGTTTTTCTTATAATCATTTGTCTAATGCGAGCTTAGGAGATAAAAATCCTGGGGCAAATAGTTATATGTTTAATTTCTTAAAAAACTTCTAAAAAGATTTATGAATTTAAAAGATTGTCATAATTTTGCTGATTTCAGAAGATTGGCACAAAAAAAATTACCCTCTCCAATTTTTCATTACATTGATGGTGCTGCAGACGATGAAGTTACATATGCAAGAAATACAAGTGCATTTGATGATGTTGATTTAGTACCAAATGTTTTAAGAGGAGTAGAGAATGTTGATTTATCTACAACAATATTTGGAAAGAAATTAGATTTACCTTTTTATTTATCACCTACTGCTTTACAGAGATTATTTCATTATGATGGTGAAAGAGCTGTAGGTAAAGCTGCAAAGAAATATAATACTATGTTTGGGGTATCAGCTTTAGCTACGGTAAGTGTGGAGGAAATTTCTTCACTTGTTGACACACCTAAAATGTTTCAGTTTTATTTTCACAAAGATAGGGGACTCAACGATTCGTGCTTAGAAAGAGCAAAAGCTGCAAAATTTGATGTCATGGCTCTAACAGTTGATACAATAACTGGAGGAAATAGAGAAAGAGATTTGAGAACTGGGTTTACGTCACCACCTAAACTAACATTATCGAGTTTATTTAGTTTTGCCACAAAGCCTATGTGGGGAATAAATTATTTAACGAAAGGTAAGTTTGAATTACCTCATCTTCAAGATTTTGTAAAAGAAGGTACGAGCACTAACTCTTCAATTGGAAATTATTTTTCTACAATGCTGGATCAGTCAATGAATTGGAAAGATGCTGAACAACTTTGTTCTAAATGGGGAGGTCATTTTGCTTTAAAAGGAGTGATGAGTGTTGAAGATGCAAAAAGAGCAGTAGATATTGGATGTACAGGAATAATGGTTTCAAACCATGGTGGGAGACAACTTGATGGATCAAGATCGCCTTTTGATCAACTTGCTGAAATTGTTGATGCTGTTGGTGATAAACTGGATGTAATCTGTGAGGGTGGAATTCACAGAGGAACTCACATGCTCAAAGCATTATCACTAGGTGCAAAGGCATGTTCTGGTGGAAGATTATATTTATACGCGTTAGCAGCAGCTGGACAAGCAGGTGTTGAAAGAGCTTTAGAAAAGTATAAGTCTGAATTAGTTAGAGATATGAAGTTAATGGGTTGCACCAAAATAAGTGATTTAAATAGAAGTAATTTAAGATTTAGAACCTAGTAACATGAACATAAATGATTGTTATAATTTTGAAGACTTTAGAAAATTAGCAAAAAAAAAATTACCATCTCCTATCTTTCATTACATTGATGGTGGTGCAGACGATGAAGTTACTCTCAATAGAAACACAAATGCTTTCAATGATTGTGATCTTGTTCCAAACATATTAGCAAGTGTTGGAGAGCCTGATTTATCCACAACAGTATTTGGTAGAAAAATTGATATGCCTCTTTTCTTGTCACCGACAGCAATGCAAAGTTTGTACACTCCTGAAGGAGACAAAGCTTCAGCAAGAGCTGCTGAAAAATTTGGAACGATGTATAGCATGTCTACAATGGCATCGTTTTCAATTGAAGAAATAGCCAATATCTCAAGTGGTCCAAAACTTTTTCAACTATATGTTCATAAAGATCAATCTATTACTGACGATTTAATTGATAGATGTCGAAGAGCAAATTTTAATGGACTTTGTTTGACTGTGGATACTCTTGTTGCAGGAAACAGAGAAAGAGATCATAGAACTGGATTTACCACTCCTCCCAAATTAACCTTGGAAAGCTTACTAAGTTTTGCGATGCGTCCAGAATGGGTTTTTAAATATTTAACAAATAAAAAATTTGAGTTAGCTAACATTAAACACAAAACTGACAAAGGAACTAATATTGCAAAGTCAGTCATAGATTATATTAACGAACAATACGATCCTAAAATGAATTGGAAAGATGCAGAGTACTGTATTAAGAGATGGAATGGTCCTTTTGCATTGAAAGGAGTGATGTCGGTTGAAGATGCAAAAAGAGCAATTGATATTGGCTGCACTGCGATAATGATTTCAAATCATGGAGGAAGACAATTAGATGGTTCGAGATCTCCTTTCGATCAAGTGAAAGCTATTTCAGATGCAGTTGGTGATAAGTTAGAAATTATACTTGATGGTGGTATAAGAAGAGGAACGCATGTTCTTAAAGCGCTAGCTGCAGGTGCAACAGCATGTAGTTTTGGTAAAGCATTTCTTTTTAGCTTAGGAGCCGGAGGTCAAAAAGGAGTTGAAAGATTATTAGACAATATGCAAAAAGAAATTAGAAGAAATATGATTTTGATGGGATGTAAAAAAATTGAAGACTTGGATGCGTCAAAAATAATCTACCGTAACTAATCAATAAGTAATTGTCAGGATTATTGCAAAAACCTAAAACAGGTTTTTAAAAATCATGAATAGACATTAGCCTAGTTTTCGTCTAGGTTTCCATTTTTAAAATTATGAAACTTGCAAAAAATTTAAATAACTTAGGAACAGAATCTGCATTTAGTGTCTTAGCGGAAGCTAAAGCATTAGAGGCTAAAGGCCACCCAATGATTCATTTAGGGTTAGGTCAGCCAGATTTTAAAACACCTAAGCACGTGGTTGAAGCTGCAAAAAAAGCATTAGATGACGGTCATCATGGATATGTAATGTCGAATGGAATTCCAGAATGCAGAGAAGCAGTAACAAGGTGGATTAAAAAACAATATAACGCCAACATTGATGCTGAAAGAATTTTAATTATGCCTGGTGGAAAACCTACGATGAGTTACGCCATCCAATGTTTTGGTGAACCAGGAGCAGAAATAATTCATCCTACACCTGCATTCCCGATTTATGAATCAATGATAAATTATACCGGTTCAACACCTGTACCATATGATCTTACTGAAGATAAAGATCTTAAATTTGATCCGGATAAAATTTTATCTCTAATTACTGATAAAACTAGATTGTTAATTTTAATTAATCCAAATAACCCAACAGGTAGTTTTGTTGAAAAACCTGTAATAGATTATTTTGCAAAAGAATTAGAAAAATATCCACACGTTACTATTTTAAGTGATGAAATTTATAGTAGACAAATTTTTGACTACAAAGAAATGCCTTCGTTCTTTCATTATGAAGCATTAAAGGATAGGCTAATAGTTTTAGAGGGATGGAGCAAAGCTTACTCAATGACTGGTTGGAGACTGGGATGGAGTTATTGGCCTGAAGAAATGATTCCACATGTTAATAAATTATTAATAAATAGTGTATCTTGTGTCAATGCAGCTGCACAATTTGCAGGTATAGCAGCTTTAGATGGTCCAGACGACTCAATCAAAGACATGCTAGATAAATTTACATTGAGAAGAAATTTAATTCATAAAGGATTAAATGATTTGCCTGGAATTGAATGTAGTTTACCTGGCGGTGCTTTTTATGCTTTCCCAAAAGTAATAGGTACAGGCATGAATGGTTCTGAATTTTGTAAAAAAGCTATGCACGAAGCTGGAGTTGCTATTGTTCCAGGAACAGCATTTGGTAAAACTTGCCAAGATTATGTAAGATTTAGTTTTGCCGCATCTAGAGATAACATACAGCAAGCATTGGAAAATATAGGCAAGATGCTTTCTAAATAAGCTATATTTTTATATTTTTTTTTAATAATATTAAAATTTAGAATTATGAACCAGCAAGTTGAAATAGAATTAAAAAATCTTTTAAACAGTAGATATTCAACCTCAGAATCTGCTCGTGGAAATTATGCAAGAGGTGAAGATACTTATGATCCAATCTTATCAAAAGCAGTAGTTTTTCCTGAAACCAATGAAGAAGTTTCAAAAATATTAAAACTTTGTAACGAACATAAAATACCAGTAGTTCCGTATGGTACTGGAACATCTTTAGAGGGGAATGTTGTAGGAAATGAAGATGGCATAACTATTTGTTTAGAAAAAATGAATAAAATTTTAAGTGTAAACACCGAAGATTTTGATTGCAGAGTCCAGGCATGCGTAACAAGAGAACAACTGAATGAACATTTAAGAGAAGATGGTGTTTTTTTTCCTATAGACCCAGGAGCAAACGCAGCTTTAGGAGGTATGGCATCTACTTCGGCTTCAGGAACTATGGCAGTAAAATATGGGACCATGAAAACGGTTATTTCAGGTCTAACAGTAGTTTTACCAAACGGTGATATCATTAATACAGGTGGTAGAACTAAAAAAACTTCAGCAGGTTATAATTTAACCAATCTATTTATTGGATCAGAAGGAACTCTAGGTATTATTACTGAAGTTCATTTAAGATTATCTCCAATACCAGAAAGTATTATGAGTGCGGTTTGTCATTTCCCTTCTTTAGAGGATGCAGTAATGACGGCTCAACAGGTTATTCAGTATGGTGTTCCAATTGCAAGGATTGAAATGTTAAATGCAGATCAAATGGGTATTAGTATTAATTATTCAAAATTAAAAGATATTGAGGCGGTGCCAACTTTATTTTTTGAATTTCATGGATCAGAGTCCTCGAATAAAGAGAATATTGAAATTGTAGAAGAATTATCAAAAGACAACAAAGGTAGTTCTTTTAAGTGGGCTAAAGATTTAGAAGATAGAAATAAACTTTGGCAAGCAAGATGGGACGTATATTATTCTGTTAAGGCTTTAAATGATAACGGAAGAGTTTATTCAACTGATGTATGTGTTCCAATTTCAAAGATTACAGAGTGTGTAAAATTTGCAGAAGAAAAAGCGAGAGAATTTGGAGTTAGGGCTCCAATGGTTGGCCACATGGGTGATGGCAATTTCCATGTCGTTCTACCCTACGATCCTGCAAAAAAAGAAATGTATAAACAACTTAGAGCTTTTAATAGCTCGTTAATTAGAAAAGCCTTAGAGCTTGAGGGAACTATTACAGGTGAACATGGTGTTGGTCTCCATAAGAAAGAGTATTTACTAGAGCAACATCCCGATAGTATTCCAGTAATGAAATCAATTAAAAGAACATTGGATCCAAATAATATAATGAATCCTGGAAAAATTTTCGATCTAAACTAATCTTAAATATGAAAAAAATCCTGATCACTAGGAGATTATTAAGATCTTGTGAGGATAAAGCTAAAGAAACATTTGAAGCAAATTTTAATTTAAACGATGAATTATATTCTCAAAAAAAATTAATTGAGTTAAGTGCTGGGCAAGATGGGATATTATCTTCTTTAACTGATAAATTAGATGCTGAAACAATAAATCAACTTCCAGACTCGATAAAAATTATTTCTAATTTTGCTGTTGGATTTGGAAACATAGATTTAGAAGCAGCAAAGAAAAAAGGTATTGCAGTTACCAATACTCCAGATGTTTTGACTGATGCAACAGCTGAGATAGGAGTATTATTGATTTTGGGTGCATGTAGACGTGCCGCTGAAGGAATAGAAAGTGCAAAAGTAGGTGGCTGGAAGTGGTCAGCAGATTATTTAATTGGCAAGCAATTAACAGGCGCCAGACTTGGAATACTTGGTATGGGAAGAATTGGACAAAAAATTGCAAAAGTTGCTAAATCTTTAGGTATGATCATTCATTATCATAATAGATCTAAGTTAAGTGAAGATAAAGAAGACGGAGCAACATACCATGATAATTTAAAAGACTTACTTTCAGTATCAGATGTATTGTCAGTTTGTTGTCCAGCTTCAAAAGAAACAGTCGATATGATTAACAAAGACACAATTGAATATTTACCTAAAGGAGCAATTGTAACAAACGTTGCAAGAGGAGATATTATTGAAGATGAAGCTTTGATAGATGCTCTTGAACGAAGAAAAGTTTATGCTGTAGGATTGGATGTTTATAAGAATGAGCCAAATTTAAATCCTGGATATCTTAAACACAAAAGCGCGTTTATCCTTCCACATTTAGGTAGTGCTACCAAAGAAACCCGAACAGCAATGGCTAATTTAGCGATAGATAATATTGATGAGTTTTTCAATACTGGAAATTGTAAAAACAAAGTAAATTAAATTTCTACTTCTAATTCTGTAACTACTCCATTGGCATTTATTTCCCACCCGTTTGGATTTATGTCGAAGGGGCATGAGGAAACTATACATATAGTATCCATGATTGCTTCTAAGATCACATAAGAATTCGGTTTAACAATATTTTTAGGTGCAAATAAACTTCCATCTTTTTGAACATTTGTATTAGTAAAAAAATTTATTGGTTGTGGAATTACATTAATTTCATACCCTCGTCGACGCATAACATTCATAAGATTATCCGAGCAACTTGGGTGTGGCCCTACATGTCCAAAAAATTCATATCTAAATTGATCACAGGCAGGTAAAAGCATGTCATGAATACCGTCACCTCCATCTTCAACCATTTTTAGCATTGGTCTTCGAAATCGTGACAATAAAATATCATCAGGTCTAGGCTTAACAGAAGTAGAAGCTATCCAAGTATGTGGTGGAGATAGCCACTCGTCTATACTGTGAGCATTATATGCAAAAAAATCTGCAGCCTGATAGCCTTTAGGAGTACTTATTCGTATTCTGTCGCCTGAGAGAATATCAAAAGCTTGAGCATCTCTAGCTGGTATTGTGATTTTCTTATTTAAACGCAAGTAATTAAGTTTTTTTTTGTGTATGTTTTACTAATGGTAAATAATGATGGGGATGTCTCATAGACATCATGAATTTATCTCTCACTACATTTGTTGGGTAATTTGTATCTAAATTAGATGTGTTAATTTTTAAAAATGTTATATCTTCCTCCTCATGAATTAGACTTTCTTCTCTTGGAAATTTAAAAGGATCTGGTCCAAAAATTCCACTTTTTCCTAAGTAATTATTTTTTTGATCAGAAATATTTGAGTAAACAAAATATAAGTTGTTCTCACCACCTCTAATTCTAAAATGATTCCAATGATTAGGATCAGCTCCAGTAGGAATTGGATAATTTTGTCTTACAGCTGTACCTTTATGGCCATGAGTAAAAACTCCCTTTTGTGCTGACGAACACAAAATTATGTCACATCCATATAATCCTAAACATCTTGCTGATTCAGGAAAAATTGCATCATATCCTATCATTAAACCTATTCTCCCTATTTTTGTGTCAAAATATTTCCACTCATTTCCCTCTGTAGCCCAAGAATTATCATCTTTGTTTAAATGAACTTTCCTGTAAACACCAAGAATACCTTCTGGACCAACAAGAACTGAAGAATTATAAAATTCTTTATTATTTTTTTCGGCAAAACCACAACAAATATAAATGTCATTTTTATTTGCATATTTTGCAAGTTTTAATATTTCAGGGCTGTCACTGCTTAATGCTGATTTATTTTTGTTTAAATGTCCAGTTAATGATAATTCTGGAAAAACCACCAACTCACTTAAATTATTCTTTGCATCATCTAAGTGACTTAATATTTTATTTAAATTTTTTTTAACATCGTTTGTTGAATTCATTTGAACGACAGATATTAAAGACTCTTTTCCTCTTGGTAAGGGATCTAGGCCATAAAGACCAAAAAAATCTAAAGGATTCCAAAGATAAGGATCTGTAGGTAGATTTAAATACATTTCAGGTCTTCTGTCATTGAATACTCTTTCAGCTAAAACTTCTTTTTTTCTTGACCAGGAAAGGTCAATTTTTGCATAAGCTATTCCATCACCTTTATCGATTACTGATGCTATTGATCCATCTGGATTTATAATGCAGCTACCACCACTAAACTGGACAGTCCTTTCTAAACCCCATCTATTTGACTCTATTAGGTAACAACCATTTTCAAATGCTCTGCTTATCCAATAAGGAGCTGGAGTTCTCTCTGAAAGCCAATTACTAATATGAATAATGATATCTGCGTCTTGTAATGCAACTAATCTTGCAGTTTCAATAAAATGAATATCCATACATATTAAAATTCCAATTTTTCCTATTTCAGTTTCAAAAACTAGATGTTCTTGACCTGGAGCTGACCATTTAGGTTCTGCAATATATCCATGACTTTTTCTATGTTTTCCTATTATTCCATTAGGTCCGATTAAAACTGCTGAATTGTAGTATAATTGAGTTTCCTCATCTATTTCAGGCATTCCAATTACAATATAACAATTAAATCTTTTTGTTATTGATTGAAACTTTTTTGTTGTAGGTCCTGGTATTGTTTCCACCAAAGAACTTATTTCTTGTCTATTTAAAAAACAATAACCAGTGGTGCCCATTTCAGGGGTCACAATTAATTTTGCACCTTTATTGGCTGCTTCTTCACATAAATTTAATAAAGAATCTACATTATGATCTTTTTGGAATTGTGATGGTTCATATTGTACAGTAGCAACATCATATTTTTGAATAGTTTTTTTCATATTTACTTAAAATATAATTATAATTAAATTTTTAATTATACTGGAAATTTTCCTGTATTTTTTTCACTTGATTTATTACAGTTTAACAGCATTTGTTTTTATAGTTAGATTTGGCAATTTAAATATTTATTCATTTTAATTTTTTTTAAAGATGTAAATATTTTTTAATTCTAAATAGGGGAATATATGAAAAAAATAATAATTTTTCTAATTTCTAGCTTTTTAATTGTGTTTAGTGGCGCTAAAGCAGCTGACACGATTAAGCTTGGTATATTAGAAGATGAAACAGGAAACTTTGCTATTGCGGTGGTTCCTAAAATTCACGCTTATGAATTAGCAGTTAAAGAGATCAATGCTGCTGGTGGTGTTTTAGGCAAAAAACTTGAAATAGTAAGATATGATACTCAGTCGGATAACAGACGTTTTCAAGAGTTTGCTAGAAGATTAATTAAAAAGGATAAAGTAGACGTAGTGTTCGGAGCTTTTTCTAGTGCATCAAGGGAGTCAATTAGAGGCATTATGGAGAAAAATAAGATGCTTTATTTTTACAATAACCAATATGAAGGTGGTGTATGTAGTAAAACAACTTTCATGACGGGAGCGGTACCTGAGCAACAATTCAGTACTTTAGTGCCATGGATGATGGAAAAGTATGGTAAGAATGTTTACACAATCGCTGCAGACTATAACTTTGGTCAAATTTCAGCTGAATGGGTTAGACAAATAGTTAAAGAGGCTGGTGGAACAATGGTTGGAGAAGAGTTCATACCTCTAGATGTTTCTCAATATAGTCAGACTATTCAAAAAATCCAAAAGGCTAAACCTGATGTTTTAATGACTTTATTAGTTGGAGCTAAACAAGCTTCATTCTATGAGCAACAAGCCTCAGCAGGTTTAAACATACCGATGGCAACTTCTATTAACGTTGGACAAGCTTATGAACACAGAAGATTTGCACCTCCAGCGCTTGAAAATATGTTTGTAACAGTAAATTACATTGAAGAAGTTCATGATGTGATTAAGTCAGGAGAGTTTCACGATAAAAGTAAAGATTACGTGAAAAGATTTAGAGCGTTATATCCAAATGAACCATATATCAATATGGAGTCTGCAAATGCTTATAATGCAATCTATATGTATTCTAAAGCCGTGGAAAAAGCAGGCTCTACTGATACTATGAAAGTGGTTAAAGCACTAGAAAGTGGAATATCTCATGATGGACCGTCTGGTGTTGTGACTATGGATCCAAAAAGTCACCATGGAAGTCATACAATTTTCTTGGTAAAAGTTGGAAAAGGTCATGAAGTAACCATTCCTAAAATTTGGAAAGATATTCAACCATATTGGTTGGGAGAATCTGGATGTGATCTAGCTAATAAAGATGATTACTCTCAGTACACTCCATCTAATCCTCCAAAAAATTAATTAAAACTTAAACTTAGCGGTAATTTTTACCGCTAAGTTTTTTAATTCTAAGTCGATAGATCTTTATGGTTTTTCTATTTAATATTTTTTATCAATTAGGTGACTCATTAGCCTTTTTGCTCTTGGCAGCAATTGGCCTTGCAGTGATTTTTGGTATGATGAAAATCATTAATCTTGCCCATGGAGAATTTATAACAGTTGGTGCTTATGGAACGGTTGTTTCTGGTAAAGTCTTAAATTTACCTTTACCAATTGCAATGGCATTTGGAGTTTTAGTTACAGTCATTTTTGGACTTATATTAGAAAAATTCATCATTAGATATCTGTATGGTAGACCATTAGACTCAGTTGTTGCTACCTGGGGAATAAGTTTAATTGTTTCACAATCATTCCTAGTTATATTTGGTCCATCTTATGAAGGATTACAAACACCAATGGGCAACTTTCAATTAGGAGAATTTTCATATTCTGAATACAGAATTTTCTTAATCTTCTTCGCGTTATTTTTGTTATCACTTTTGTATTATTTGTTTATGAAAACAAGTTTTGGAACTCTTGCAAGAGCAACTATCGAAAACCCGTCAATATCATCATCTATGGGTGTAGATGTTAAAAGTGTTTATACAGCAACATTTGCTATAGGTGCTGGTTTAGCAGGAGTTACAGGAGCATTGTATGCTCCGACTATGACCATAGTACCAAGTATTGGACAAGCATTTATTGTAAGTGCATTTATAACTGTAGTGACTGCAGGAGCTAGTCCATTTGTAGGTCTTGTACCAGCTGCTGCATTTTTAGGTACAGTTCAAACTTCTGTTACTTTTTTTTATAAGTCAACAATTGGATTAATAGCAATATTGTGTGCTGTAATTTTAATTATAAGATATCTACCAAATGGCTTTAGCGGCTTGATATTAAAAACAAGGTCAAAATGATAAATACAAATTACAAAAAAAATAAACTTCAAATTATTACATTTATAATTTTAGGTGCATTACCTTTATTCATGGATAGTTATTATCTTGATAACATCTCCTATTTTATGTGCTGGACATTTATCTCTCTTGGCTTAGCAGTAATTTGGGGAATGGGAGGTATTTTGAGTTTTGGTCAAACAGCCTTTTTTGGATTAGCTGGTTATGGATTTTCTGTGATAAGTATAAATTTTTTAGGTGTTGCTGGAGTAAGTTTATGGTCAATAGTGCTTGCTTTGATATTGACTGGAATTTTTGGTTTAATCGTAGGTTATTTTCTTTTTTACGGAGGAATTTATGATGTGTTTGTCGGAATAGTAACTCTTGCAATCACATTAGTTTTAGAAACTTTCATGCAACAAACCGCTGGGCCGGAATATGCAATTGGAACAGCAAGACTAAATGGTTTCAATGGAATGCAAGGAATGCCAACCATAGGTTTTGAGAGTATTCCGTTTGGACTTGTAGAGGGAGTAACTCAATATTACTTTATATTAATACTGTCGCTTATTACGCTTATTGGATTATATAAATTTAAAAGCTCTAAAATGGGGTTAATATTTTTAGCCTCAAAAGAAGATAGAGAGAGAGTTTCAAGTCTCGGTCATAACGTTCAAAAGATACAACTGATTGCTTTTACAATTGCATCAATTTTGGCAGGTATAAGTGGTATATTGTATACTAATTGGGGAGGATATATTACTCCCGATTCTATGGGACTAGTTTCCGCTGCATTACCTGTTGTTTATGTTGCTGCTAGTGGAAAAAAAGATTTTTTCTCAGTTTTTATTGGATGTATATTTTTTGTTTGGCTTTCTCAAACGCTAGCAATCAATGGAAAACAATTTGCGATAATAGTTATGGGCTTAATTCTTGTTATCGCAACTAGATTTTTTCCAGATGGAATAATTTTGATGTTAAAAAATAAATTAATTAGTAAGGTCAAATGGCTTCAATCTTAGAAACAGATTCTGTAACTAAAAAGTTCGGTGGTTTTACTGCAGTAGATAATGTCAGTTTGAAAGTAGAGCCAGGGGAGATAAGATTTATTATTGGCCCTAATGGAGCTGGGAAGAGTACTTTTTTTAAATTAGTTATAGGTTATCACTCACCTAACTCTGGCACCATTCTTTACAAAGGTCAAAATGTCGAGAAACTAAAATTACACGAAAGAATTAACTTAGGAATGGGTGTAAAATTTCAAGCTCCATCTGTATTTTCTGAATTAACTGTTCTTCAAAATTTATCTTTAGCAAATAATAGAGATCAGTCTCTGAATACAAATGACTTGCTACATGATTTTGCTTTAGAAAAAGATAAACATAATTTAGCAGGAGACTTGTCTCATGGAAAAAAACAATGGCTTGATATTGCACTATCAACCATTTCAAAACCAGATTTAGTTTTTTTGGATGAACCAACAGCTGGTTTGTCAGTAGATGAAACAAGAATTACAGGCGAGATAGTAAAAAGTTTAAATAAGCAAGGAATTACTTTTATAGTTGTTGGACATGACATGGATTTTGTGAAACAAACTGCTTCTAAAGTTTCTTTGTTGCATCTAGGCAAAATGTTCATTGAGGGGACTGTCGATAAAGTTCTATCAGATAAAGGTGTTAACGATATTTATTTAGGATTAAGTTAATGACAAAAAATTCTCTTTTAAAAATTGAAAATTTATCGTCGGGTTATGGTTCCACTATAATAGTCAATAATTTTTCTTTTGAAGTAAATAAGGGTGAAATTTTAGCAATTACAGGAAGCAACGGTATGGGTAAAACGACATTGATGAAGACTATCATGGGTTTACTTGAAGCTAGAGAGGGCAAGATTTCGTTCAAAGAGGAAGATATAACAAATTCAAGTCCTGATTATAGATCAAAATCTGGAATAGGATATGTTCCTCAAGGAAGAGAAATTTTTAGTGCTCTAACTGTAGAACAGAATATAATGCTTCCAGTTTATACAAGAAAAAAAATGTCTTTTAATGTAAATGATAAATTGGAGGAGATTTACTCTTTATTTCCAATTCTTAAAGAAAAAAGATCAGCAAATGGATCTTCATTAAGTGGAGGACAGCAACAGCAACTTGCTATTGCAAGAGCTTTAATTTTTGATCCCGAAATAATAATTTTGGATGAACCCGCTGAGGGGATCCAGCCCTCAATCGTTTCATTTATAGGAAAAATTTTAACTGATTTATCTAAAAATTTAAAAAAGACTTTTATTGTAGTAGAACAAAATATTTCGTTAATAAGTCAGCTAAATTCTGATTGTATTTTGGTTGAAAAAGGTATTTTAACTAAAAAATTAAAATCATCAGAAATAAACACTGTTGAAAAAGCAAGAAATTTATTAAGTTTACATAACTAATGATATAAAAAAAACAAAGGAGAAAAAATGAGCTGGATAAAAGATTCTATAATGATGACAAAGGGTGTAGGCAAAGATAGTAAAGGTGACACCCATCATTTAACTGAAAAAAAACAAGGTAATTATGTTTATACAATGGGACCCTATTCAAAACCAGTAATGGATATAAAGCCTGGAGATACAGTAGTTGTTGAAACTAGAGATGCTTTTGAGGGAAAAATTCAAAAAGAAACAGATAAACCGTCAGAAAAATTAGAAATGCCATTCTTAAATCCTCAAAATGGACCAATAATGGTTGAAGGAGCGGAGAAGGGTGACGCCATTGCTGTTTATATTGATAAAATGGTTCCAAGAGGAAACAATCCACTAGGTACTTGTTGTATGATAGAAGAGTTTGGAGCTTTAACTGGCACAACTTATACAGCAACTTTAAATGATCCGTTGCCAGAGAAAGTAAGAAAAATTAATTTAGATGATAAAAATGTTTATTGGTCTGATAGAATTACTTTACCCTATAAACCTCATATTGGAACACTAAGTTGTTCTCCAGAAATAGACTCTATTAATTCATTAACACCAGATAACCATGGTGGTAATATGGACTTACCTGATATGGGGCCCGGTAGCATTACTTACTTACCAGTAAGAAGCCCAGGTGGCAGATTATTTATTGGAGACGCACATGCTTGCCAAGGAGATGGAGAAGTTTGTGGTGTAGCAGTAGAATATCCTACAACAACTACAATAAAAGTCGATTTAATCAAAAACTACACTATAGAGTGGCCAAGATTAGAAACTGAAGATATGCTTATGGCAATTGGAAGTACAAGACCACTAGAAGATGCAACTAGAATTGCTTACAGAGAATTAGTTAGATGGCTAGCAAAAGATTATAAATTTGATCAATGGGATATTTATATGATTTTAAGTCAAGTTGGAAAAGTAAGATTAGGTAATTTTGTTGATCCTAAATATACCGTTGGGGCAGGAATTGAAAAAAAATATTTGAAATAGTTTTTTAGAAATGCTTTCTAAAGAATTATTCAAAAGAATAAATTTCTTATCAAGTTCTCTTGCTCAGGCAAGAAAGAAAAGTTCTTTGATCAATCCTTTACCGCCTTATATTTCCAGAAATCTAGATATTGTTAAAAAGATTAGAAATTTTGCTGAGGCCAAATTAGAATGGCATCCAATAGGGTTTAAAATAGGTGGAACAAATCCTAAAGTAATGAAGATTTTAAAAGGTAAGGAACCATTCTATTCATATCTTTTTAAGGAACAAACGTTTAATAATAATAAAATTTTAAAATTGACCCCTAATACTTTAGGAATAGAGTTAGAACTTGCTTTTAAGATAAGCAGGAATATTTTTAAAAAGAAGATAAAAAATAAAAAAGAGTTAAAGCATCATATCCAGGGCGTTGCCCCAGCAATAGAATTAGTTGGGTTAAGACAAAAAATTAAAAGAATTAATAATGTTGGGCAGGCCATGGTAGATTTTGGTCTGAATATATCATTAGTAAAGTCTAAAATTCATAAACCAAAAAATATTTCAAAATTACTATTCAAAACTAAGTTGACTAATCTCAAAAATAAAAAATTTTATTTTGGACATACTAAAAATGTTATGGAAAATCCTATTAATGCTTTATTTTGGTTAATAAAAGAATTACAAAAAAAAGACATTTCCTTTAACAAAGATTTTTGGGTAACAACAGGCTCAACTACTTCTATTGTTCCAGTAAAAAAAGGTGACAAATTTTTAGGAGAGATTTTTAAAATTGGAAAAGTTAGTGTAGGTTTTTGATATTTTATTTTATATTTTTTAATGTCTTGTTTAAATTACCTACATGTTGAAGTGTCCAATTAATATAATTAGTAATTAAAATAGACGTAGGGCGAAATTTTTTAATTTTTTTCTTGGAGTTACTTGAAGAATTACTTACATATTTTATATAACCACGAGCTAGACAATCATCTATTATGCTTGAGATTGTTTTATAAGAATAAATTCGTAATTTTTTAATTATTTCTTCTTTATAAGTCTGGCCAGAATTGATTGTGAATGACTCCATTATACTTATCATTATTTTATACCTTTTCATATTCTGAAGAAAATAAGTTAAACATTCATCTGATTGGAGTGCTTCTAATCTCTGCACCATAAATTGGTTAATAGACCTCAACAATAAATCTAACTTTTTTTCTGTATCAATTTTAAAATTCAAATTTGAATGGTCAATGCCATTGTTGATTTTCAGAAATTTCTTTAATATTTTTTTCAATATCTGCAAAAGATAACTCATCTGCATTTCTTAAAACTGGTACTACTAAACCTTTATCAGTTCCAACTGCAAAACTAATATTATAATAATTTTTGTAAATTATTTCATCCCCATCAATTTCTGCATTTACTGCTGGAAAATTCTTTAAAGCAACAACACATGCTTTTACAAAGAATGACATAAAGCCAAGTTTAATATTATATCTAGATTGAAAATCTTCCTGATTTTCTTTTCTCATTTGCATAATATTTGTCATGTCGACTTCGTTGAATGTTGTTAGTAAGGCTGCATTTTCTTGAGCTTGCTTTAATCTTTTAGCAATAGTTTGTCTAAGTCTGGTCATCTTGATTCTTTCTTCTTGACCATATTGAATTTTTCTCTCTGAAGGTTTTGGATTTGCTCCCATCATACTTATCAAGTCACCTTTGAGAACTCGCCCATCTTTTCCAGAACCTTGAACAGAAGCTAGGTCTATTTTGTTTTCAGCGACAATTTTACGAACAGCTGGTGACAGTGTTTGGCTCTGAGTATTGTTAATTATTGGTGCTGGATCGACAACTTCATCAGATAATACCAAAGGTTTTTCACTTTGCTCCTCTACTTTCAAAGTCTCCTCAAAAACTTTAGGCTCTTTTTTAATTGGGTCTAATTTAATCACGTTATTTTCACTAGGTTTAATCTTTTGTTTTTTAACCTCCTCATTCTTTGTAGGAGTGGGTTTGGCACCACTGCCTTTTTCAGAAACAGAACCCAGTAAAGCTCCCACTTCCACTACTGACCCGTCTTTAGAATTTATTTCAATTAATACTCCTGTAATTGGAGAAGGAACTTCTAAATTTACTTTATCAGTTTCAAGTTCAACTATTGGTTCGTCCGCATCAACAGAATCTCCCGTACTTTTTAACCATTTAGCCACTGTTGCTTCAGTTATACTCTCACCAAGTGCAGGAACTACAATTTTTTCACTCATTACAATTTATTCAAAAACCTTATTTATTATTTCTTGTTGTTGAGAATTGTGCCTTTTGGCATATCCGGTTGCTGGACTTGCATCTGGGCTTCTTCCTATATAAGAAATTTTGTTATTATTAGCCTTTAAACTATCTAATGTCCATTGGATATAATCTCTAGCTGAAAACCAGGCACCCATATTTTTAGGCTCCTCTTGACACCAGAAAAAATTAGCATTTTTTGCGTATGGTTTTAACTCATTTACAAGAGCTTTTGCAGGAAAAGGATATAATTGTTCAATTCTAAAAATTATAACATCATCTTTTTTTAGTTTTTCTCTAGCATCCAAAAGATCAAAATATATTTTTCCAGAACATAAAATTACTTTTTTTATCTTTGAACTATCTTTCAGCTCAATAAAACCGTCTACTTTTGGATCAATTGCGTGATCCCATAATATTCTATGAAACGTATTTTCTTTATTAAAATCTTTTAAATTTGAAACGCAGAACTTATTTCTTAATAAAGATTTTGGTGTCATAATTATTAATGGCTTTCTAAAATCTCTATGCATTTGTCTTCGTAAAGCATGAAAATAATTAGCAGGGGTAGTACAGTTTAATACTTGCATATTGTCATTTGAGCATAGTTGTAAAAATCTTTCTAATCTTGCAGAAGAATGTTCTGGCCCTTGTCCTTCATAGGCATGAGGTAATAACATCACTAACCCAGAAGCTCTATTCCACTTTCTTTCTCCTGATGCAATAAATTGATCAATTACAACTTGTGCACCGTTAGCAAAATCTCCAAATTGAGCTTCCCACAAAGTTAATGTATTGGGTTCCACTAAACTATATCCATATTCAAATCCTAAAACAGCAAGTTCAGATAAAAAACTATCAACGACTTCAAACTTTTTTTGTTTATTTGAAATATTGTTTAATGGAATATACCTAGAATTGTCAACCTGATCTCTTAAAACTGAATGTCTTTGGCTAAATGTTCCTCTACCTGAGTCTTGACCAACAAGCCTAACTGGGTAACCCTCGTCAAGTAAAGAACCAAAAGCTAGTGCTTCTGCTGTAGACCAATCAATATCAAAACCTTTATCTACTGAATTTTTTCTAATATTCAAAATTTTAGAAATAGTTTTATGAATATTAATTTCAGCAGGTATGGTATTTATTCTATCTGATATTTCTTTAAGTTTGTGTTCATCAAAACCAGTTACACCTCTTTTATCTTTGCCTTTGGATGGTTTATATCTAGACCATGAGCCCTCAAACCATTCTATTTTAGGTTTATAATCTTTTGCACTTTTATATTGTTCGTCCAATAAATCTTTAAATCCTCTAACATTTTGATCTAAAAGATTTTGGGTAATTGAATTTTCATTGACTAACTTGTTTCCATATATCTTATAAACACTTGGATGTGATCTAATTTTTTTATACATCAATGGTTGAGTAAATGAAGGTTCGTCCCCTTCGTTATGTCCAAATCTTCTATAACAAATTAGGTCGACTACAACATCTCTATTAAACTTCAGTCTAAATTCAGTAGCAATTCTAGTCGCATAAACAACTGCTTCTGGGTCGTCTCCGTTCACATGAAGAATTGGAGCTTCAACCATTTTTGCAACATCTGATGGGTATGGTGATGACCTGGCAAATCTTGGACTAGTAGTAAAACCAATTTGATTATTCACTATAATATGAATGGTGCCGCCTGTATTGTGGCCAGGAAGTCCTGACATAGCAAAACATTCTGCTACCACTCCTTGGCCAGCAAAAGCAGCATCTCCATGAATAAGAATAGGTATAACTTTATTTCTTTCTTTATCTTTATGAAAAAATTGCTTTGCTCTTGTTTGTCCTAAAACTACTGGATTGACAGCTTCTAGGTGAGAAGGATTATCTGTTAAACTTACGTGAACAGAGTTTCCATCAAACTGCCTATCTGAAGATGCACCAAGATGGTATTTTACATCTCCTGCACTTTCCTCAGAGTCTGAGCTTACTTCCCCTGCAAACTCATTAAATATTCTTTTATATGATTTTTGTAACACATTTGCCAAAACATTAAGTCTACCTCTATGAGACATTCCAATTTTAACTTCTTTGATCTGATTTTGCCCACCAATTTTAATTATTTGCTCAAGAGCTGGTATTAAACTTTCACCTCCGTCAAGACCAAATCTTTTTGTACCAACATATTTAGTAGCTAAAAATTTTTCAAAACCTTCTGCTTGTACAAGTTTATTTAGTATTGCCTCTTTACCGTTCTTGGTAAAGTTTAAAGCATTTTGATCTTGCTCTATTCTGTCTCTAAACCATTTTCTCTCAACTGGATTTGAAACATGCATAAACTCATAACCAATATTTCCACAATATGTTTTTTTTAAAAATTTTAGTATTTCTTTAATATTTGCATATTTTTTATTAATTACTCCATTTAAGAAAATTTTCTTTTCATAATTCTGTTTTTTAAAACCATAAAATTCAGGGTGTAATTCATCAAGATACTCAGATTCTCTCATTTCTAGTGGATCTAAATTTGCTAATAAATGTCCTCTCAATCTATAAGCACGTATTAAGGCAACAGCACTTATTGAATCTTTGTTAGAGTCTGCAAGTAATTGAAAATTAAATTTTTCTGATGAATCTATTTTTTCATTATTTACTTTATTGTTATCCTCTATCTCTATTTTTTTTTGTAATTCATCAATATCTATTTTTACTTTTGAAGGCCCCCAAGATGGTCCATTTATTTCTGAAGCAATAACTTTTATCTCTTCGCCTATACCCTCAAAATAATTTACCCAACTATTAGGTAATTCTGGATCTTTATTGATAAACTTAAGATACATTTGTTCAATAAATGCATTATTAGACTTATTTAAGAATAAAGTTTTTTCAAATTCAAGATTTTTTGATGAAGACATCTTTTTTGATTAATATATCCTTCTAATAGTATTTTTCAATTAGACAGTTTATTAAACAATGTTTTTCCAATAATTGATGGTGATTCTGCAACTGTAATCCCACATTCTTCCATCTTTTTTATTTTATCTTTTGCCCCACCTTTGCCTCCAGAAATAATAGCCCCTGCATGACCCATTCTTCGACCAGGCGGAGCTGTAATTCCTGCTATAAATCCAACTATAGGTTTTTTAATTTTATGATTTTTGACAAATTCTGAAGCCTCTTCCTCTGCTGTACCCCCTATTTCTCCAATCATTAAAATCGACTCTGTCTCATCATCATTTAAAAATAAATCTAAACAATCTATAAAATTTGTACCGTTGATTGGATCTCCTCCAATACCAATACAAGTTGATTGGCCTAGTCCATTTTCAGTAGTTTGTGCTACTGCCTCATATGTTAGTGTTCCTGATCTAGAAACGATACCAACCGATCCTCTCTTATGAATATTTCCAGGCATTATTCCAATTTTACATTCATCAGGTGTAATTATTCCTGGGCAGTTTGGCCCGATAAGACGACTATTTGAAATAGCCAAACTTTGTCTTACTTTAAGCATATCCTGAACTGGGATGCCTTCTGTTATACAAACTATAAGATCTATTGATGCATCAATTGCTTCAATGATTGCAGCAGCTGCAAATTTTGCTGGAACATAGATCATAGTAGCGTCTGCACCTACCTCATTTTTTGCCTCTAACACTGTGTTGAAAACTGGTCTTTCTAAATGTTTTTGGCCTCCTTTTTTAGGGGTTACTCCACCTACAAGATTTGTCCCATACCTTATTGCTTGTTCAGAGTGGAATGTGCCATGAGATCCTGTGAAGCCCTGACAAATAACTTTTGTATTTTTATTTACTAATACTGACATTTATTTTATCGCCTCAACAATTTTTTTAGCTGCATCATCTAGATTTTCTGCTGATATTAACTTCAAACCAGAACTATCGAGTATTTCTTTACCTTGCTTAAAATTTGTACCTGCAAGTCTAACAACTAAAGGAACACTAATGTTTATCTCCTTAGCAGCGTCTACTACCCCTTGTGCAAGCACATCACATCTCATAATTCCCCCAAAAATATTAATTAAGATACCTTTAACATTCTTATCAGAAAGAATAATTTTTAAAGCTGCAGAAACTTTTTCTTTTGATGCGCCACCTCCCACATCTAAAAAATTGGCAGGTTCCTTTCCATATAATTTTATTATATCCATTGTAGCCATTGCTAATCCTGCTCCATTGACCATACAGCCTATGCTTCCATCTAATTTTATATAAGCGAGGTCATGTTTGCTTGCCTCAATTTCTGTTGAGTCTTCCTCATTAAGGTCTCTAAGCTCAACAATTTCAGGATGTCTGAACAAGGCATTTGAGTCAAAATTTACTTTTGCATCTAAACAAACTATTTTTTCTTCTTTAGTCAAAATCAAAGGATTGACCTCAACCATATTAGCATCTGTACTTATAAACATTTTATAAATTGATTTGATTAAATTTATAGCTTGGTTTTTTGTATTATTATTTAAATCAAAAATTTTTATGATTTTTTCACAATCAGTATTTGAAATTTCTTCATTAATATCAACTTTTGTAGTTAAAATTTTTTCTGGTGTTTTGCTCGCTACTTCCTCAATATCCATGCCTCCTTGATCACTTGATATGAAAGCAATTTTTGAACTAGCTCTATCCACAAGACACGATAAATAAAATTCTTTTTCTATGTTTGAGGACTCTTCAACATATAATCTTTTAACTTCTCTTCCCTCTGGACCTGTTTGATGAGTAATAAGTGTTTTACCGAGCAACTCTTTGGCTGCTAATTCTAGCTCATCAATTGTATTTAAAATTTTTACACCTCCAGCTTTTCCTCTTCCACCAGCATGTATTTGTGCTTTGAGAACGTATTTTTCAGTTTTAAGTGATTTTACTTTCTCAAGCAGTTCCTCAACATTTAAAGCAAATACTCCTTCTGGGACTACTGCACCATATTTTTTTAAGATTTGTTTGGCTTGATGCTCGTGTATATTCATTTTTATTTGGAAAGATCAGGATCTATTTTTGATGCAGCTTCCCAAAGAGCTTTTACTGCATCTATTGAATGCATAAACTCTTTTTTCTCATTATCATCTAAACTGACTTCCTCAATTTTTTCAACACCACTTTTTCCAATGATAACAGGCACTCCAGCATAAACATTATTTACATTGTACTCTCCATTTAATTGGACCGCACATGGTAATAATTTTTTTTGATCATTTAAATATGCTTCAGCCATTTGAACACCTGATGCTGCAGGAGCATAGAACGCTGAACCTTTCTCTAAAAGCTTAACTATCTCAGCTCCCCCATCTCTTGTCCGTTGATTTATTTCTTCAAGTCTTTCTTGAGATATTTTTCCATCTTTGACTAAATCAAGTAAAGGTCGGCCAGAGACTTTTGTAAATCTTGGCATAGGGACCATTGTATCACCGTGTCCACCCATCACCATCGCCTCAATCTCTTTAACTGGTATGTTTAATTCTAGAGATAAAAATAATTTAAATCTAGAACTATCCAATATACCTGCCATGCCCACAACTTTATTAGCTGGTAAACTAGAAAATTTTTGAAATGCCATAACCATCACGTCTAATGGATTAGTAATACATATAACAAAAGCATTTGGGGCGTTTTGTTTAACTCCTTCAGCAACTTGTTTAATAATTTTTAAATTTATTCCTAGTAAATCATCTCTACTCATTCCTGGTTTTCTAGGTACACCTGCAGTAATAATTATTACATCTGAGTCCTTAATATCTTTGTAATTATCAGTGCCTGAAAATTTAACATTAAAACCATCTACAGATGAAGATTGGGCTATATCTAAAGCTTTTCCTTTTGCAATACCGCTCGCTACATCAAATAACACTACTTCGTTTACTAATTCTTTTGTACCAATTAAGTGAGCAAGAGTTCCACCAATTTGGCCTGCACCAATCAAAGATATTTTTGTCATTATTTTCCTTTTATTTCATTGTTGGCATTACAAATTCCGCATTTGAACGGATACCAGAAGGCCACCTAGATGTTACTGTTTTAAGTTTTGTATAAAATTTTATTCCTTCCATACCGTGCATTGCACTATCTCCAAATAAAGATCTTTTCCAGCCTCCAAAACTATGAAAAGCCATCGGCACTGGTATGGGTACATTAATACCAACCATACCTACCTGAATTTTGCTAGCGAATGTTCTTCCAGCATCTCCATCTCTAGTATAAATACTTACTCCATTTCCATATTCATGATCGTTTATTAATTTTGCAGCCTCTTCAAAAGTTTTAACTCTTACAACTGATAATACTGGGCCGAATATTTCCTCTTTGTATATTCTCATATCTTTATTGACATGATCAAATAAACAACCACCAATATAAAATCCATTCTCATAACCTTGAAGTTTAAGATCTCTTCCATCAACAACTAGTTTAGCACCCTCTTTAACACCTAAATCTACATATCCTCTAACTCTTTCTAGGTGTTCTTTTGTTACTAAAGGACCCATTTCAGATGCTTTATCCATTCCAGGGCCAACTTTTAAAGCTTCAGCTTTTTTAGATAATCTTGAAACAAGCTCATCTCCAATATCACCAACAGCAACTGCAACTGATTGGGCCATACACCTTTCGCCTGCAGAACCATAAGCTGCACCCATTAAACCATTAACTGCTCCATCTAAATCACAATCTGGCATTACCACCAAATGATTTTTGGCACCACCCAATGCTTGAACTCTCTTTTCATTTTTTGCTGAGTTTTCATAAATATATTTAGCAATTGGTGTTGAGCCTACAAAACTTACTGCTTTAATATCTGAGTTCTCCAATATTGCATCTACAGATTCTTTGTCTCCATTCACTACATTAAACACGCCATCTGGAAGACCTGCTTCTGTAAGCAATTGAGCTAACATAATAGAGCATGAAGGGTCCTTTTCTGATGGTTTTAAAATAAATGTATTTCCACATGCGATTGCTATTGGAAACATCCACATTGGAACCATAGCAGGAAAATTGAATGGGGTAATTCCTGCAACAACCCCTAAAGGTTGTCTCATTGACCAACTATCAACATTTGTTCCAACATTTTCAGAAAATTCACCTTTTAATAAATGAGGTATTCCACAAGCAAATTCAACAACCTCTAACCCTCTTGTTAAAGAGCCTCTAGCATCCTCAAAAACTTTTCCATGTTCAGAAACAATTAGTTTTGTCAATTCATCAGAATTTTTTTCAATTAATTCTTTAAATTTAAACATTACTCTTGCTCTTTGAAGAGCTGGCTTTAAGGACCATGTTTCAAAAGCTTTTTTGGCAATTCCAACTGCTTGATCTAAATCTGATTTCGACGCTAACTTAACCTCAGATTCTTGTTCACCTGTAGCTGGGTTAAAAACTTTACCTTTTCTATCAGAAGAACCTGAAAATAATTTTCCGCCAACAAAGTGTTCAATTAACTTCATGAGAAGGATCTTTTAAAACAAAAATACTTATTAGTCTATTTAAACATTAGCTGTAGCTAACATTTTCTTGATTTCAGCAATTGCTTTTGCTGGATTTAGCCCTTTAGGACAAGCACTGGTACAATTTAGAATAGTATGACATCTATAAAGTTTTAGTTCATCAGCAACTTTTTTTAATCTTGCTTTTCTTTCGTCATCTCGACTATCAACAATCCATCTATAAGCCTGCAAAAGCACAGCGGGTCCTAAATATTTATCTCCATTCCACCAATAACTAGGGCACGAAGTAGAACAACATGCACACATTATACATTCATATGCACCATCTAATTTTGCTCTATCTTCTTTTGATTGAAAAATCTCAGTTGTATCTTTAGATGAATTATTTTTTAACCAAGGCTCAATAGACTGGTACTGTTTATAAAGACCATCTAAGTCACCTATTAAATCTCGTTTCACTTTTAAATGCGGTAGAGGATAAATATCAATTTCACCATCAATTTCAGCATGGGGTTTTGTGCAAGCAAGACCATTTTTACCTCCCATGTTCATTGCACATGAACCACAAACACCATGAGCGCACGACCTTCTATATGCTAGAGTTGGGTCTATTTCATTTTTAATTTTGTTCAAAATGTCTAAAACTTTTGAAGGACAATTGTCCATATCAACTTCGTAGGTATCAATTCTTGGATTTTCTTCTGTAGATGGATTCCATCTATAAACATTAACTTTACGAATATTTTTTGACCCTGTCTTATCTTTGAAATATTTCCCTTTATTTACCTCAGAATTTTTAGGTAAACTTATTTGAGCCATTAATAAACTCTTTCTTGAGGTGGAAAATATTGGACTTCATTAGTCAATGTTGAATTATGAACAGGTCTGTATGTTATTTTAGTATCTTTTCCATCACACCAAGCAAGTGTGTGCTGCATAAATTTTTTATCATCTCTGTTAGGATAATCCTCTCTTGCATGAGCTCCTCTGCTCTCTTTTCTATGATATGCAGAGTCTACTGTGGTAACTGCTTGTCTAATTAAATTATCAAACTCTAAGGTTTCTACTAAATCTGTATTAAAAACTAAAGATCTGTCTTTAACTGAGATTGAGTCCATGCCATCATAAGTTTTTCTAATTTCGTTAACACCTTCCTCTAAATTTTTTTCTGTTCTAAACACTGCGCATTTTGATTGCATTGTTTTTTGCATTGCTAGTCTTAATTCTGCAGTACTGTTATCTCCTTGTGCATTTCTTAATTTATCAAATCTATCTAAACACTTCTGAGTTTCTGTCTCCGGGATTTCTTCATGAGGTGCACCTGGTTTGATTAGTTCAGCAGCCCTTTTTGCTGCGGCTCTTCCAAACACAACTAAATCAATTAATGAATTTGACCCAAGTCTATTAGCTCCATGAACTGATACACATGCTGCTTCTCCAATTGCCATCAGGCCTGGTACTGTTTTTTCTGATCCATTAACTGTTAAAACTTCTGCTTTATAATTAGTTGGAATTCCACCCATATTATAATGAACAGTAGGAACAACTGGGATTGGCTCCTTTGTTACGTCAACATTCGCAAATAATCTCGCTGCTTCAGTGATCCCTGGAAGTCTATTTTCAATTACACTTTTATCTAAATGACTTAAATGTAAATGAACATGATCTTGATCTTTTCCTACACCTCTTCCCTCATTAATTTCTATCGACATTGATCTACTCACAACATCTCTTGATGCTAAATCTTTCGCATTTGGAGCATATCTTTCCATAAATCTTTCACCTTTAGAGTTTACTAGATATCCTCCCTCTCCTCTAACGCCTTCAGAAATTAATGTTCCGTGTCCATAAATACCAGTTGGGTGAAATTGAACAAACTCCATATCTTGTAACGGCAATCCTGCTCTCAATACCATTGCATTTCCATCTCCTGTACAAGTATGCGCAGAAGTTGCCGAATAATAAACTTTTCCATATCCACCTGTCGCTATAATTACTGTATGAGCTCTAAATCGATGAATTGTTCCATCATTCAAATTCCAAGCTATTAATCCTTTACACTCGCCGTCTTTCATTAATAAATCTAGTGCAAAATATTCTATAAAAAATTCTGTATTGTGTTTCAAAGCTTGCCCATAAAGAGTGTGTAATATTGCATGTCCAGTTCTATCTGCAGCTGCACATGTTCTTTGAACTATTCCATTTCCGTAATTTTTTGTCATTCCTCCAAATGGTCTTTGATAAATTTTTCCCTCATCTGTTCGACTAAATGGAACTCCATATTTTTCTAATTCTAAAACTGCTTTTGGCGCTTCTTTACACAAATACTCGATGCTATCTTGATCTCCTAACCAATCAGCTCCTTTAACAGTATCATACATATGCCATCTCCAATCATCTTCACCCATGTTTCCAAGCGCAGCAGAAATCCCACCCTGAGCTGCAGATGTATGACTTCTGGTTGGAAATACTTTTGAGATACATGCAGTTTTTAATCCTGCTTCACTCAAACCGACGGCAGCTCTCAGTCCTGATCCACCAGCACCTAAAACTACAACGTCATATTCGTGATCTATAATATTGTATGAACTCATTATTTTAGATTAAATATAATAATTATTGTTAAAAATGAAATACCTATAGCAGAAATATACAATAGTCTGTTTGCGACATTTTTGATTTTTTCATTAGCAATATAGTCCTCAAAAACCTCACTAATAGTTAATGACGAGAAAAAAAATGCAAATATAATAAATAAACTAAATAGAAGTTTATTTATTGGGATGATAAAAAAATTTAAAATTTCTGAATAGCCTTGATCGTAAATAGATACAAAACTTAAAATAAACCATAGCATAAGGGGTAATAAAATTACTGATGAAGCTTTCGTAAAAATCCATTTTTTTGTTGCTAAATTCATATTAAAAAAAATTTCTTCCAAATAAATAAATAGCTACCGTAAGCAGGAATGAACCAAATATAACAAGTAAGCCCGTTATACGAGTTGTTTGTAATTCAAAACCATATCCCATATCCATTATTAGATGTCTTATTTCGCTCAAAACTTGGAAACTAAATGACCAAACAATACCTAAAACAACAAACTTACCAAAAATTGAGTTAAGAAAAAAATTTATTAAAGTGTAATTTGCTTCACCTAGAATTAACCAGCCAGACCAAACACAAATAAATGTAATAGCTATAATATTAATTATACCAGTTATTCTATGAGAAATAGATACCAATGAAGAGATATGCCATCTGTAAATTTGTATATGTGGTGAAAGTGGTTTTTTATCTTCCATAAAAATCATTTGTAATCAAACTTTCAGCAATTTGTACTGCGTTCAATGCCGCCCCTTTAACTAAATTATCTGATACGATCCACAAATTTATTGTATTTTCACGAGACTCATCCAATCTTATTCTTGATATAAAAGTTTCAAATTTATCCTCAGCCTCAACTGGTGTTATATAACCCCCATCCTGATGTTCATCAATAACCTTGCACCCAGGGGAGGTAGATAGAACTTTTCTTATTTCATCCAAATCACATTTTTTATTAAATTCTACATTTGCACTAATACAGTGAGAAACAAGAACTGGTATCCTCACACAGGTAGAAGTTACTTTAATTTTTTTATCTAAAATTTTTTTAATTTCGTCAGTAGTTTTTTGTTCTTCTTTTGTGTAACCATTTTCTAAAAAGCTATCAATATGAGGAATTGCATTAAAGGCAATTTGCTTAGTAAAATTTTTTGAGTCTATTTCCTTATTTTGAAAATAATCCTCTGTTTGAGATAATAATTCATCCATACCTGATTTACCCGCTCCAGATACTGACTGATATGTAGACGCAACTATACGATTTATATTATACAAATCATGCAAAGGTTTTAAAGCTACAACAACAGGAATTACTGAACAATTAGCATTAGCAATAATATTTTTATTTTTTACATCAGATAATTTTTTTGAATTAACTTCTGGAACAATTAATGGTATATCAGGGTCTTTTCTAAAATATTTTGAATTATCTATAACAATAGTTTTTTCAGCAGCAACACGGGCCCATTTTTCAGCTACCTCGCTTCCTGCTGCAAAAAAAGCAATTTTAACAGAGGAGAAATCAAATTTTTCAAGATTAGTTACAGTGTGTTCTTTTCCGTTGTAATTAATTTTTTTTCCTTCACTATATTTTGAAGCTAATAAAAAAAGATTTTCAATATTTATTTGTTTCTTCTCTAGAATTTCTATTATTTTTCTACCAACATTTCCTGTTGCACCTACAATTGCTATATTCATAAAACCAAATGACTTTTAATTTTAGACGAGGGGTAAATCACAAACAGAACCCACATATATTTTTTCATTAATTTCTATATTAAACTGATTTTTTGCATTCCAGTAGGGTTTATTAATCATTGCAATTCCAATAACTTTATTAAATGTGGGAGAAAATGTGGCTGATCTAACATATCCAACTACTTCTTTATTATCAGCAAATAAAGTTTTTTCACAATACATATCAATTTTATTGTGTTCAATTTTTACACCCATAAGTTTTCTAGTTATTCCTTTTTCTTGTATTTTCTTAAGTTTTTCTTTACCTAAAAAATCAACATCGTTGTTTAGGTGAATAAATTTATCAAAATTTGCTTCAAACGGATTATCTCTGTTGTCAAAATCATTTCCGTATGACAGTAGTGCACTTTCTATTCTCTCAATTAAATTTGGGCAACCTGGCTTAACATTAAATTCTTTTCCCTCTTCAAATAAATAATCATATAAATTCTGACCTGCAATATCGTTATCAACATAGACTTCAAATCCACCTTGTTTGGACCATCCAGATCTTGCAATAAAATATTTGTGACCTTTTAATTCAAAGTAATCAAAATTAAAAAATTTTAATTTTCTAATCTCTTCACCAAATAATTTTGACATTAAATCGTCAGCTAAAGGCCCTTGAACAGCTAAAATATTTACATTTGGTTCATTAATTTCAACTTCAAATTTGTTTCCAGCTGCAAGTCCTTTTGCAAAAAATATTACGTCTGCATCAGCTATAGACAACCACCATTTATCCTCTGCAAGTTTATTAATTATTGGGTCATTAACTAAAAGTCCATCGTTATCAATTAATGGAGCGTAATAACATTTTCCAACTTTTGATTTAGATAAATCTCTACAAGTCATTAATTGAACTAATTTAGATGAATCTTTTCCAGAGATTTCAACTTGTCTCTCTGCTGCAACATCCCAAACTTGAACATATTTTTTTAAGTGATGATAGTCGCTTTCTAAAGATTTAAATGACGCTGGAAGTAACATATGATTATAAACTGTGTAGCTGCTCACACCATGAGCTTCTATTCTGTCAGTATAAGGTGTACTTCGTAATCTTCTTGATTTTGCTATAGAAAAGTTTTTCATTTTTTTAAAAATTCTAGGACCTTTTCTCTCATTTCAAATGCTTTTTCAATCATAATCATATGACCACAACCTTCGAAAATATGGGTAGATGAATTTTTTACCAGATTTGAAAATTTTTTTCCTACTTCTATGTTAACCATCTTATCTAGTGCACCAAATATAAACATACTTGGACAATTTATTGACGCGGCAGCCTCTTTACCGTTTGAGTAATTGTTACAAGCAATAAGATCAACAGCCAATATTTCACTTATATCTCTTGGCGATTGAATAATCCTTTCAATTGGATTACCACCGATAAATCTTTTTGACCCCTCATACCCCCACTTCATCATCAATTTAACAGCATCTGAGTCTCCATTTTTTGCTAATTCAATTAAATCTGGATGAACTGGCATTTTATAAGAACCCCCAACAAAAATTAATTTTTTTATTCTAGTTGGATATTTATGAGCAAATTCTAAAATTTCTAAACATCCCTGAGAGTGTCCAACTAAAACTAAATCATTTAAATTTAACTGAATAAATGCTTTTTCTAACCAATCTGTGATTTTTTCTATAGTATTAATACAGGGACCATCGGAATTTCCATGTCCAGGTAAGTCTATTGATAAAACATTAAAATTTTGATTCGAAAAAAATTGCTCCGTTAAAGACCAAATAATATGTGACATCCCACTCCCATGCAAAAATACAATAGTTTGTTTTTTTGGATCAATACCTTGACCTGCATCTGATGCATGGACATTTTTGTTTTCTACTTGGAAAATCAAATAATTACCTAGAATTGTTTTCTTAGTTCAAACTTCTGAATTTTTCCTGTAGAGGTTTTTGGTAGCTCACAGAAAATTACTTTTTTTGGTACTTTAAATCCTGCTAAAGTTTCTTTACAAAAATCAATTAATTCTTTTTCACTTGCCGGTTTATCTTTTACCATTTCGATAAAAGCACATGGAACTTCGCCCCATTTTTCATCAGGTTTTGCAACTACAGCTGCAATAGAAACTGACGGATGTTTAGAAAGAGTATTTTCAATTTCAATCGAAGAAATATTTTCTCCTCCAGAAATAATTATATCTTTAGATCTATCTTGTATTTTTACATATCCATCAGGATGCATCACAGCTAAATCACCAGTGTGAAACCAGCCACCCTTCATAGCCTTATCAGTAGCATCTTTATCTTTAAAGTATCCCTTCATTACTACATTACCTCTAATCATAATTTCACCAATAGTTTTACCATCCTTTGGAACTTCTTTCATGGTTTCAGGATCTAATATTGTTACACCTTCTGTATTTGGGTATCTTACACCCTGCCTTGCTTTAATTTCATTTTGTTTATCCTCATCAAAGTCATTCCACTCATCATTCCAAGCACATTGGGTAACATGTCCGTATGTTTCTGTAAGCCCATAAACATGCATTACCTCAAAACCCAGAGCTTTCATTTTTTTAAAGATTATACTAGGAGGAGGCGCTCCAGCAGTTAAAACATAAACTTTATTCTTTAATTTTTTTCTATCAGCTTCTGGGGCACCGGTAATCATGTTTAAAACAATAGGTGCTCCACCAAAATGCGTTACTTCATATTTATCAATTAGTTCAAATATTTTTTTAATATCTATATTTCTTAGACAAATAGTCCTTCCATTCAACATCGGGATCGTCCACGGGTAACACCAACCATTACAATGAAACATTGGTACAATTGTTAAAAAATTTAATCTGTTAGGCATATTCCATGCAACAGAACTTCCTGTAGACATTAAATAAGCACCTCTATGATGATAAACTACACCTTTTGGATTTCCAGTTGTCCCTGAAGTATAACTTAAAGAAATAGACTGCCACTCATCGTCGGGCATTTGCCAGTCATAATTTTCATCCCCAGTATTTAAAAAATTTTCATATTCATGCTCACCAATTTTTTCACACTTTGATTGGTCGGCATATTTGTCATTTATATCTATAATTGTAATTTTTTTATCTAAAGTTTTTAAAGCTTTTTTAACTTCTATATGTAGCTGTCTATCAACGACTAAAACTTTTGCATCACTATGATTTAAAATATATGCAATCGTGTTTGCATCTAATCTAATATTAATTGTATTTAAAACTGCTCCTGTCATAGGAACAGAGTAGTGTGCTTCAAATATTTCAGGTGTATTAAACGCTAAGAATGAAACAGTATCACCCTTTTTAATACCAATTTTAGACAATGCACTGGCAAATTTTACTGCTCTTTTGTAAACTTCACTCCAAGTATAATTTCTGTCTTCATATACTACCGCTTCATAGTTTGGATAAATTTCTGTTGCTCTTTTTAAAAATGTTAAAGGAGTTAACGGAACATGATTAGCTTGGTTTTTGTCCAAATTAGTATCATAATGACTCATCGCTAAATAAAATTAAATTTCATTATATTTGAGCTTCCAGAAATTGCGGATTTATAATGATACTCTGCTCTAGGCAATACTTTTTCAAAATAAAATTTAGCTGTACTGATTTTATCAGAGTAAAAATCTTTATTTTTCTCATAGTCATTAAAACTAACTTCTAAAACTTTTATCCAAGAATACGCAATTGAAACATATCCAAGTGTTCTTAAATAATCATTCGCTGCTGCACTTACATCATCTTTTTCAATTTTACTTTGATCACTGATCCAGCCTGTAAACTTTGATAATATATCTAGGTAATGATTTAATTCTTTTGAAAAAGTTTCAACTTTTCCTTTTTTACTTTCGCACTCAGACTTAACCATGTCTAAAAATCTAGCAATTACATTGCCATTTTTATTGGATAATTTTCTAAATACTAAATCAGCTGCCTGAACTGAGTTTGTTCCCTCATAAATAGGAGTAATACGATTATCTCGATATAATTGCTCAATTCCTTGATCTTTTGTATACCCGTACCCACCATGAATTTGCATTGCGTCATTTGTTATTTCCATGGCTAAATCAGTAAATAATGATTTTACTACTGGTGTCATTAATGAAACATAATCGGATGCTTCTTGTTTTATTTTTTCTTCAGGGTGATAAAGGCTAACCTCTGTTTGTTGAGATAACCAAAAACATAATGCTCTTTCTCCCTCAATTATTGATTTCATATTTAGTAAAGATTTTCTTATATCAGCATGTTCAATTATAAAATCTGCACCATTAGTTGACTTGGTATTATTTGTTTTTCCTTGTTTTCTCTCTTTCGCATATGCAAGTGAGTTCTGATAAGCAATTTCGGATAGGCCTAAACCCTGTATCCCAACTACTATTCTCTCTAAATTCATCATTGTGAACATCGCACTTAAACCTTTGTCTTTAGCTCCAATCATATAACCAGTTGCATCATCAAAATTTAAAACACAGGTAGCCGAACCCTTTATACCCATTTTACTTTCAATAGATCCTGTTGATACCCCATTCCTTGGGCCAATGTTTCCATCCTCGTTAACTATAAACTTAGGGACTAAAAATAAACTTATACCTTTGGTTCCAGCAGGAGAATCTGTGGCTCTTGCAATTACCAAATGAATAATATTTTCTGTCAAATCTTGATCACCAGAGGTGATGAATATTTTCTGACCACTTAGTTTATATGTTCCATCAGTTTGTTTTTCAGCTTTAGTCTTTAGAAGTCCTAAATCAGTTCCACAAACTGGTTCAGTTAAACACATAGTGCCACTCCATTTACCCTCAACCATTTTTGGTAAATATTTGTTCTTTATTTCATCTGTAGCATGATGATTAATACAATTATAAGCCCCAATACTTAATTCACTATAAAGTTTAAATGACAAGCTTGCAGATGATAACATTTCGTCAAAAAAAGCACTTACAGTTTTGGGCATCCCTTGACCACCATATTTTGGATCACAAGATAATGATGTCCATCCATCTTCTATATATTTTTGGTACGCCTCTTTATAACCTGGGGGAGTTCTAACAACTCCATTCTCTAATACTGCAGGATTTTCATCTCCTATTTTTGCAAGTGGTAATATTAAATTTTGATTGATTTTAGCTGCTTCCTCTAAAATATCTTTTACCAAATCAGAATTAACTTCATTATATTTTTCTAATTCATTATAGTTTTTATTGTCTCTTAACTTGTCATAAAGAAACATCATATCTTTTACTGGAGCTGTATAACTTGGCATTTTAAAAGCTTAGAATAATTATAGATTTATTGCAATTTTGAAATTATCGCATCACCCATTGCTGAAGTTGATACCTCTTTCATTCCATCTGATAGAATATCTTTAGTTCTTAAACCATCATTTAATACCTGCTGTACTGCTTTTTCTAACGCATCAGCCTCATTATCTAAGTCTAAAGAATATCTTAGGGCCATAGCAAAACTTAAAATAGAAGCAATAGGATTTGCTATAGATTTACCAGCAATATCAGGTGCTGAACCATGAATAGGTTCGTACATGGCTCTCATTTCTCCATCCTTATTTTTTGCACCTAAAGATGCTGATGGTAATAGGCCTAAAGAACCTGTTAGCATTGAAGCTTGATCTGAAAGCATATCACCAAATAAATTATCAGTTACAATTACGTCAAATTGTTTAGGATTTCTTAATAGCTGCATTGCACAATTGTCAGCGAGCATATGGCTTAATTCCACATCTTTAAATTCTTTATCATGAAGTTCTTGAACTTCTTCCTTCCATAACTGTCCAGCTTCCATAACATTTGATTTTTCACAAGAAGTTACTTTATTTGATCTTTTTCTTGCTAGATCAAATGCGATACGTGCTACCCTTACAATTTCACTAGTCGTATATGTATGAGTATTTATTCCTTTTCTCTCTCCGTTCTCAATTGGTTTAATTCCTCTTGGTTCACCAAAATATATTCCACCTGTAAGCTCTCTAACAATCATTATGTCTAAACCCGACACTACTTCTGGTTTTAAAGTTGAAGCACCTACCAATTGTTCAAAACATATTGCCGGTCGTAAATTAGCAAATAGTTTTAGTTCTTTTCTTAATTTTAATAATGCTCTTTCTGGTTTTTTAGAAAATTCTACTTCATCCCATTTTGGTCCTCCTACCGCGCCTAACATAACAACTTCACTCTCTAAAGCTTTATAAAATACTTCATCAGTAATTGGTGTTCTATGTTTGTCATAAGAACAACCACCAGCAAGATCTTCTTCTACTTCAAAATCTAGTGATTTTTTATCATTAAACCAATTAATAATTTTTTTCACTTCACCTATTACTTCTGGACCAATACCGTCACCAGGTAATAAAAGAATTTTTCTTTTTTTTACCTTAATCATTAAAAATCCAAGGTTTTTGATTTTTTAAATTATTTTCAAATGTTTTAATTTTGTCTGATTTTTTTAAAGATAAAGCGATATCATCAAGACCTTCAAGTAAACACTTTTTTTTAAATGGATCAATTTCAAACTTAATTTCGCTATTACCGTAAACAATTACTTGTTCATTTAAATCAACTGAAATTTCTTCCTTTCTGGTTGCGTATTCTGAAAGCTCTTTTATTTTTTCCTCCTCAAGAATAATTGGCAAAATACCATTCTTAAAACAGTTACTATAAAAAATATCTGCATAACTTGAACTGATTACACAAGTAATTCCAAAATCTAGAAGTGCCCAAGGAGCATGTTCTCTTGACGAGCCACATCCAAAGTTTTTGCCTGCAATTAAAATTTTTGACTTATTGAATGGATCATTGTTAAGGACAAAATTATCAATTTCTTTTCCTTGATCATCATATCTCATTTCAAAAAACAGGTTTTTTCCAAGTCCAGTTCTTTTAATAGTTTTTAAAAATTGCTTAGGTATAATCATATCCGTATCAATATTAACTATTGGTAAGTATGCGGGAATACTTTTTAATGTATTAAACTTTTGCATTTAATTTTGATACTTTCTAACATCGTCAAGGTTTCCTGAAATAGCGGCTGCAGCTGCCATTCCTGGGCTCACTAAATGAGTTCTGCCGCCTCTACCTTGTCTTCCTTCAAAATTTCTATTTGAAGTAGAGGCACATCTTTCCTCCGGCTTGAGTTTATCAGCATTCATGGCTAAACACATAGAGCAGCCTGGCTCCCTCCACTCAAATCCTGAACTAATAAAAATCTTATCTAATCCCTCTTGTTCAGCTTGTTCTTTAACTAACCCAGACCCTGGAACTACCATTGCATTAACATGAGATGATATTTTTTTATCTTTTAAAATTTTAGCTGCCTCTCTTAAATCCTCAATTCTTCCGTTTGTACAGCTTCCAATAAAAACCTTATCAATCTTTATATCTGTTGCTGACATATCAGGTTTTAGCCCCATATATTTCAGTGATCTTTCAATTGAATTCTTTCTGTCCTCATCTGTCTCGCTTTGTGGATTAGGAACTTTTCCATCAATTGTAATAACATCTTGTGGAGAAGTTCCCCATGTTATCATTGGCAAAATTTCTGCTGCATTTAAATTTATTTCCTTATCAAAATTTGCCTCTCTATCAGTCTTAAGACCATTCCAATAATTTAAAGCTTTTTCCCAATTTTCACCCTTAGGTGACATTGGTTTACCTTTTAAATACTCAAATATTTTTTCATCTGGCGCAATCAATCCTGCTCTTGCTCCACCTTCAATTGTCATGTTGCAGATCGTCATTCTTTGCTCAACGCTCAATGATCTTATTAAATCTCCTGCATATTCAATTACACAACCTGTTCCACCAGCTGTACCAATTTTTCCAATTATCTGAAGAATTACATCTTTTGAAGTGACACCTAACGGAAGTTTACCATTAACATTTATTCTAAAATTTTTTGCTTTCTTCTGAACTAGTGTTTGTGTTGCCAAAACGTGTTCGACTTCTGATGTTCCGATTCCAAATGCTAAAGCTCCAAAGGCTCCATGTGTAGCTGTATGACTATCTCCACATACAATAACCGTACCTGGTTGAGTAAATCCTTGTTCTGGACCTATGATGTGTACAATACCTTGTCTTCTGTCATCCATTCCAAAAAGTTGGACACCAAATTCTTTACAATTTACATCTAAAGTATCTACTTGTATTTTAGATTCTTGATCAGCTATTCCTTTAGTCCTATCCGTAGTTGGAACATTATGATCTGCAACTGCTAGTGTTAAGTCAGGATGTCTTACTTTCCTATTTGAGTTTCTTAATCCTTCAAATGCTTGTGGACTTGTCACCTCATGAACTAAATGTCTATCAACAAAAAGAAGGGCTGTTCCATCATCTTGTTGATCAACTAAGTGATCATTCCATATTTTATCGTAAAGAGTTGTGGACATTGAAAAAAAAATTATTTTTTTTCTGAAGGGCTTTCTAGTTTTTGATCTTCCTTAGAAGCCTCTTCTTTTGGTGCCTCCTCAGCTTTAACAGTATCGTCTTGTACTGCTTCTATTTTAGGGGCCTCCTCTTTTGGTGCCTCTACTGCGGGAGCAACGTTTTCTTCTGTTACTGTTTTTGGCTTAACATCAACATCAATACCGATTTTTTTTCTTATTTTTTCTGCTATTCTTGCTGATTTACCAGTTCTATCTCTTAAATAATATAGTTTCGCTCTTCTAACTTTACCTGATCTTATAACTTTAATTGAGTCTATTAATGTTCCATATAAAGGAAAAGTTCTTTCAACTCCTTCTCCGAAAGAAATCTTTCTTACTGTAAAAGAGGAGTTTAAATCTCTACTTTTTTTAGCGATACAGACACCTTCAAAATATTGGATTCTGTCTTTTTTACCTTCAGTAATTCTTACACCAACCTTGACAACATCACCTGGATAAAAATCTGGAATTTTTTTCTCAGAAAGAATTTTCTTGACGTTATGTTGGTTTATTTCCTCAATAGTTTTCATGTTAGCAATAATCAAATTAATTTTTCTTATATTTTTCCCATAAATCTGGTCTTCGGTCGCGTGTTATAGCCTCAGATTGAGACAAACGCCAGTCTTTAATTTTACTATGATCACCAGATAATAGTACATCTGGTACTGATTTTTCCTCCCAAATTTGAGGTTTTGTATATTGCGGATACTCTAATAGACCATTTTCAAAAGTTTCTTCGATCTTAGAATTATCGTTTCCTAATACCCCTGGTAAAAGCCTGAGAACACTATCAATAACAACATATGCAGCTGTTTCACCTCCAGACAAAACATAGTCTCCTATACTGACTTCTTCTATATTTCTTGTAGATAATACTCTCTCGTCAACCCCTTCAAAATGACCACAAATAAGTGATAAGGATTTTGCAGTTGCCAATTTTTTTGCATAGCTTTGATCAAATTTTTTTCCTTTAGGAGACAAATATAAAATTTTTTCACCTTCAATTCTGTTTTGATCTAATGATTTAGCAAGGACATCTGCTTTTAGTAACATTCCTGATCCACCTCCATAAGGTGTGTCATCTACAGTTTTATGTTTATCTTCAGCCGCATCTCTTATGTTAACAACTTTTAAATCCCATAATTTTTTAGACATAGCTTTTCCATATAATCCTTTTGACAGAGGACCAGGAAAAACTTCTGGATAAAGTGTAAACACTTGAGCTTGCCACATAAATAATTTTTAAACTATTTTTTTTCTTCCTTTGGAGCTTCTGTTGCTGGTGCTGCGTCTGCTTTAGGAGCTTCAGTTTTATCTTCCTCTTTTTTATTTCTTTCTTTTTTCGGAATAGCTTTATTGGGGTTATTACCATTTACAGGCATTGGCATTAATTCATTTTCTCCCAATATTCTCGCAACTCTAGTTGTTGGTTTAGCTCCTTGACCAAGCCAATATTTAATTCTTTCAGCCTCAAGACCTACTCTTTCTTTTTTATCTTTGGGTAAAAGAGGATTAAAAAATCCTACCTTCTCAATAAATCTTCCGTCTCTTGCAAAACGGCTATCAGCTACAACGACTTTATATACTGGACGTTTTTTTGTTCCTCCTCTTGATAATCTTAGTTTTAACATATCTTCTCCTTTTATTATTTTAGTTGGTTAAATAGCTCTGGTGGTATTCCTTTATCAGACATACCCTTCATATTTCCTTTAGACATCTTTTTCATCATTTCAGACATCATTTTAAATTGTTTTAACAATTTATTGATAGTGGCTGGATT
>CABYBM010000006.1:0-12500 GCA_902517175.1 uncultured Pelagibacteraceae bacterium
TTCAGAATACTGGGCCGCTTACCATAAAGATTTTAAATCAATCGGAACTTCATTACACTTTATTGATGAAGATTTTGATAAAGGAAAACTGATATTGGAAAAAAGATTAAAACTTAAGAAGAATATGAAATCTTATCAGTTAAGATATTATCTTACTTTATTGATTGAAAATGATTTAAAAAAAATTATAATGAACATTTTTAAAAATAAGAAAATTAACAAAAAAAATATTAATATTGCTAGATACTATTCTCATATTCCTTTAGTTCTTAAAAAAAAAGCATGTAAGGATTTTGACAAGTTCTGTATGACTCTACAAAATAAAATATGAAGAATAATTTAACTATTTTATGCTATCATGGGGTTACAAAATTTAAAAGTTATGGAATTGAAAACTCCTCTGGTAAACACATAGATATAAAAAAATTTAAACAACAAGCTAATTTTTTAAAAAATAACTGTCACGTATTGTCTATAAATGAAGTTAATTCTCATTTGGAGAATAAAATACCCTTCAAAAATAAAAGTGTCATGATTACCTTTGACGATGGTTTTGCAAATAATTTTACTGTTGCGGCCCCCATTCTTAAAAAAAACAATCTTCCTGCCATATTTTATATTTGCCCTAAAAATATAGAAGATAATGAATTATTTTGGGTTGATAAAATTGAATGCTGTATAAACCATACTAAATTTAATAAAATATCAATTAAATACAAAAATAAGTTGAACTACTTTAATTTATCAAATGCTAAAAATAAAAAATTAGCTTTAAAAAAAATTAAACAATATTGTAAATCTTGTTCTGATAAAATTAAAAATGATGTTATTCTTCAATTGATAAATGTAAGTGGAATAAATCCTGATATCAAATATTCAAAGAATTATGAAATTGCTAAGTGGAGTCAAATTAATAAAGTGATAAAATCAAAATTATTTTCTATTGGTGGTCATTCATTTAATCATTCAATAATGACTAAAATTTCAAAAAAACAACTTTCATTAGATATTTCAAAAACTATCAGCTTAATAAAGAAGAGACTTAATATTAGAATATGTCACTACTCATATCCAGAAGGTCAAAAAGATCATTTTAACAAAAAAATTATTTTTGAATTAAAAAAAAATATAATTAAGACTTGTCCAACTGCAATTAATGGAAGCAACAACCCTAATACTGACCCTTTTTTACTTAAGAGATCTATGGTTGGATTTAATAAGATTAAATTTCCAATAAAAGGTTTATAATTTAACAAAATCTTTTTCATTTATTTGAGAAAAATTTTTTGCAGACTTTTGATCAATCAATATATTGGTAGTTTTATTTATTTGATTAGTCTTATAAGCTAAATAATTATAAACTGTTATCCCACCAGCAGATTTTAAAATAATTTTTTTTTCTAACTTAAGTAAGTCTTTACGTTCATTACTTAATAGTTTAATTCCTGAATTTGTGTAAGTATAATAATCATTTTCTAAATCTGGTATAGTACTAATTACCATATCACTCTCATGTAAAAGCAAATTATTTACTGCCTGTTCTACATAATGAATTGGCTTATACGGATATGATATATCAAAAAAAACAATTACATCTGGAGTTTTTTTATTATATTTTTTAATAGCTTCTAAAATTGATGGTTTCGGATCCATGTGTAAATATGCAAATTTTTTTTTTCTTAAATGACAGACAACTTTTTCTTTATATTTAAATTTTATCTTTTTTAAAATTGTATTATCTGCAGTTGAAAAAATTATTTTATCAAAAATATTTGCTCTAATAGCACTATCAATAGAATGAAAATATATTGGTTTACCATTCACAATTTGCTGTGAAGGACAATTTTTATCCATATTTTTGCCTCTCACAGGAATTATACAAATTTTTGATAGTTTTTTATTTTTTAATTTTTGTGTTGCAAATTTTTTTAAAATTTTTGACCTAGTTCTAAAGATTTTTTTTTTGTCTGAAGTCAAATTTTTTGAATGTCTTCTATAATAAAAAAGAGGCATTGGTAAATGCCTAATTTTATAGTTTTTTATTATTTTGTACCATAAATCATATCCATCTTGATTTTTAAATCGTTCATCATACAAATTCACCTCTAATAGGCAGCTTTTTTTTATTAAACATCCTGCTGCTAGAATTGGTTTATATTCAATAAATTTTTTTTTATAATCTAGTTGTTTTTCATGACTTAGAATATTTGATTTTTTATCAACAATATAATAATCTGGAAATATTATTGCTGTATTGTTAAATTTTTTAATTTCATTATGCATCAACAATATTGCATTTTTATCAAGATAATCATCAGCATCTATTCTTAAAACATATTTTCCTTCAGCTAACTTTATTGCAATATTAGAAGATTTAATAAGACCAATACTTTTTTTATTAAATAAAAATTTTACAGATTTTAATTTTCCATATTTTTCAATAATCTTCTTTGAATTGTCATTTGAATTATCGTCAACAATAATCAATTCTATATTTTTGTATGATTGTTCAAGCGCACTTTTTATTGATTTTTCTAAAAACCTTGCATAGTTTTTGTTAACTATATATATGGTGATAAGACTATTGGATCGATTATTTTTGATATATGTAACCATATGAGTTTTAATTCTAACTTAAATTAATCAAGTATGTATAAAGAATTGATAAGAAAAATAAAATCAAAAAAAATAAAAGTTGCAATAATAGGCCTTGGTTATGTGGGTTTACCACTCGCAGTAAGGTTTTTAAAAAAAAATATTCATGTAATAGGTGTAGATTCGGATATTAAAAAAATACAACAATTAAAAAAAGGGGAAAGTTATATAAAATCTATAAGTAATAAAACAATTTCTTATTTTAAAAATTTTAATTTTGAGTTGTCAGAAAAATATTCATCAATTAAGTTTGCCGATGTAGTGATTATATGTTTGCCAACACCTTTAAAAAAAAACTCAAAGAATCCTGACCTAAAATACCTTTTTGATTGTGCTAAAAATATTAAAAAATATATTAAAGATTACCATATTGTAATTTTAGAAAGCACTGTCTATCCAGGTTTAACTCAAATATTTATTGATAAAATTGTCTCTAATAAAAAAATTATTAGTGGAAAAAATTTTTTTTATGGATATTCGCCAGAGAGAGAAAATCCAGGAGACAAAAATTTTAATTATTTTACTACTCCAAAAATTATTTCTGGATACTCTGATAAATGTAAAATTTTAGTGAATAATATTTATAAACATATTTGCAGAAAAACTGTGTTAACAAGTACTATTAAAATTGCAGAAACTACAAAATTATTAGAAAATTTATATAGATCTGTAAATATTGCTCTAGTTAATGAAATGAAGATTATCTCTAATAAATTTAATATGAACATTTTTGAGATAATTGATGCTGCTGCTACTAAAAATTTTGGTTTTCAAAAATTTACTCCTGGACCAGGTTATGGTGGTCATTGCATACCAATAGATCCGTATTATTTATCATGGGCGTCAAAACAAGTTGGTTATAATCCTAGATTTGTTGAGCTAGCTGGTCAAATAAATACAAATATACCAAGTTGGACTGTTAGAGAAATTTTAAAAAATAAAAAATTAAAAAACAAAAAAAATATTAATGCATTAATCTTAGGTGTGGCTTATAAAAAAAATATAGATGATGATAGGGAGTCACCTAGTTATAGATTTATGAAAATATTTAATAAAAAGAAAATTAAATTTGATTATAATGACCCATATTTAAAATCATTAAGAATTGGAAGAAATAATTCTATTAAAAAAAAATCAGTGCAAGTGACATCTAAAAACTTAAAAAAATATGATTTTGTAATTTTGTTAACTGATCACGATATTTATAACTATAAATTTATCGCGAATAACGCAAAATTAATTTTTGATACCAGGGGTATTTATAACAATATTTCTTTAAAAAATAAAAATAATATATATTTACTCTAATAAAACCTATTCACTTTTTTTAAAATATTCCTAGTTGTATCAGTGCTATTTATTACTTGATTTTTTAATAAATTCTTTATTTTTATAAATTGTTTTTTTGTATCAATGCTAAAGTCATTGGTATTAAATTTATTTGAAAAAAAACAATATTTACTGTTTATTTGAAAATTTTTTTTATTCTTGTAGAAATAATCAAATATATGCTCTTTTTCAAACTTAGATAATTTGCTTTGATTTAATTTTTTAAAAATATCTATATTAGCAATCTCACATGCAAGTCCTTTTGGAGCTAATTTTGGTAATTGATTTGTTGTAATATCCGATTTGTGTTCTTTAATCATTTTTTTCATCAATTGAAAATCAAAAAAAGGTCTATCACAGCATACTCTTACAAATGCATCTATTTGAAAATAATCACAACATTTGATGGTCCTTTGAAATACGTTTTTAAGACTGCCTCTAAAATATTTTAAATTATTTTTTTTACAATAACTTACAATTTTATCATCTTTATATGACAATGAGGTATTAATAATTATTGGTAAATTATAAGAACCACGTTTAACTCGTTTATATACTAAATCTAATAAAGTTTTATTTTTTTCTATATTAAGCAAAACTTTATTTGGTAGTCTTTGGGAGCTAGTTCTTGCATAAATAATAATTCCAATTTTTTTTTTAATAGTTGACATGTATTTAAATTAGCTATTTAGATTATGAATTGTAAATTAATTTTAATTTAAATATGTGTGGTATAGCAGGTTTTTATGGGTTAGGAAAAATAAACCCCAATATAATCCAAAAAACTCTTAAAACTATGAAACATAGAGGTCCTGACTTTGAGGATCACAAACATATTTCGAGTAAAACTAATAATGCATACCTTTTACATACAAGACTCAGAATTATAGATCTACATCATAGATCCAATCAACCTTTTACATATAAAAATTTAACAATAGTTTTTAATGGTGAAATCTATAATTACGTAGAATTAAAAAATGATTTAAAAAAACAAGGATATAAATTTAAAACTAATTCAGATACTGAAGTTTTATTAAAACTTTATTATGCTTATGGTTATAAGGCATTTGAAAAATGTGAGGGAATGTGGGCTTTTGCAATATACGACAGTAGAAAAGAAAATTTAATTATTGCAAGAGATAGATTTGGAGAAAAACCACTTTTCTTTTATAGAAAAAAAGACGGCATATACTTTTCATCAGAAGTTAAATCTCTTTTTTGCTTATCTGATAAAAAATTTCATTTAAATAATAATAAAATTAAGCAAAATTTATATTATGGGTACAAATCAATAAACAATAATAATCAAACATTTTTTAAAGATATCATAAGTGTTCCACAAGGCTGTTATTACATAATTAATTCAGATCTTTCATTGAATATTAATAAATTTTGGAAGCCAAAAATAAAAAAAAATAAATATATAAACTTTTTAGAAGCAAAAGATCATACATTAGATCTATTAAAAGAAAGTTTAAAAATGAGATTAAGGGCTGACGTTCCGCTAGCTTTTAGTCTAAGTGGTGGAATTGACTCGTCTATATTAGTTTCTTTGGCAAAAAAAAAATTAAATTTAAACCCAAATACTTTTTCAATTATTGATAGTGGCTCAAAATATAACGAAAAAAAACTTATAGATAAAACAGCAAATGATCTAAATAATAATCATCAATATATTTTTCTAAAGAAAGAAAATAACTTTGTAAAAAACCTTGAGACCATGATATCAAATTATTGTTGTCCAATTCCAACTATCTCGCAATACATACAAAATAAAATAATTAAAAAAATTTCAAAAAAAAATTATAAAATTATAATATCTGGTGTTGGTAGTGATGAAATTTTTACCGGCTATTATCATCACTTTCCTTTATATTTTTCTGAACTTAAAAAAAATTCCTTAAAAAACAATATTGAAAGCTGGAAAGAAAATATATTGCCATTTATAAATAATAAAATTTATACAAATGCCAAAACTTATTTGGATCAGATGATGCCAAAAAATCACATATTTGATTTCGATACTAAATATAACAGTAAATTGAAGGTTAAATTAGATCAACCATTAATATTAAAAAAATTTTCCAAAAATAAACTAAAAGACAGAATGTTAAATGAATTATTTCATGAAATTGTTCCACCCATTTTACATTTAGATGATCTTAATTCAATGGCTTCATCTGTAGAAAATAGAAGTCCATTTTTAGATTCAAAATTATTTGAATTTGTGTACTCGTTACCTAATAAATTTTTAATAGGTAATGGATATCAAAAAATACTTTTAAGAGCTCTATCAAAAAATATCATAACCAATGAAGTAAGATTAAATAGAGAAAAAAAAGGATTTAATGCGTCTCTATCTAATGTCTTCGATATCAAAGATGATTTAAATCTTAAGAAATTTTTTAACATAGTTGAATATTTATCAGACTTTATTGATATAAAATTTTTAAAAGACGAGGTTAAAAATATTAGAAATAAAAACTTGGACAATAGGACAAATAAAGTAATTTATACCTTATTAAATATGGGAATATTTGTTAAAAGATTTAGTTAAATTAAAGCCACTTGTATTTTTTTTTATAATCTAAATACCAATCAATAAATTTATTTACACCATCTGTAACTTTTACTTTTGGCTTAAAATTATAAATTTTATTAAATTTTTCGTTTGATGCATGTGTTTTTTTAATTTCACCAAATTGAATTGATATTTTTTTATATCTAATTTTTTTATTTATTTTTTTTTCTATTATCTTCACTAGTGAAAATAATTTAATAGTATTTGAGTTCCCAATATTAAAAATAACATTCTTTTTATGATTTTTTTTGTCTTTGATTTCCATAATTAAGCAAATTGAATTAATTATATCGTCAATATAAGTAAAAGATCTTTCCATTTTACCATAATTATGTAATTTGACTTCTCTATTTAACAGGGCATTTTTTAAAAAAATCCACAAAGCCATGTCAGGTCTACCATAGGGGCCATAAACATTAAAGAATCTTAGCCCAACACAAGTGACAGAAAAAATTTTTGAATAAAAATCTGCCATTAATTCATTCATTCTTTTTGTTAATGAATAGTTTGATAATGGGTTGCCAATTTTATGTTCAACAAAAAATTTATTTTTTACGTCTCCATAGACAGAACTTGAGGAAGCATAAATTAATTTTTTTACTTTTAAATCTTTTGCTAATTCAAGAATATATGCAAATGCTACTATATTATTTTGATAATAAGCAAGAGGATCTTTTAATGAATATTTCACGCCAGCTTGTGCTGCCAAATTAACAATATAATCAATTTTTTTTATTGTATTTGATAATTTTAAATTTTTTTTTGATAAATCTAATTTAACAAATTTAAATCTTTTATATTTTTTTAGAATTTTAAGCCTAATATTTTTAATTCTAGTATCATAGTAATTAGACATGTTATCGATGCCTATTATACTGTGGCCTTCTTTTAGTAACCTTTTTCCTAAATGAAACCCTATAAATCCACACGATCCAGTTATTAAAACATTCATTATTTTAAATACTTTTCTTCTAAGATATTTACAATCTTTTTGTGAATTAAATTCATATTATGATCATTTGTAATTTTTGATTTTGATGAATAAATTATATTTTCAGGTAACTCTTCAATACCCCACTTAACAACATTAGCCATATACGATTTAAAATCGCTGTCATCAAAACTCGCCTGATTATATTCGTTAATTATTTTAAAAAAAGTTTCTTCATTGAATAGATGAATGCCATTTACACTAGAAAATTCAGTATTAGAAAATAAAAAACCAGGTTTTTTATAAAACAAAGCCTCCAAAGAAGATGAGCCAGATACAGTCACAACTGCTTTACATCTTTTTAACAATAATTCATGATTAATATCTGGACTAACTAATACAACATTTGGGATTATATCAATCTTTTTATATCTTTCTACAGGATATTGATTCATATATAAATTGAATGCATAAGGATTGGGTTTTACGACAAGATAATAATCTAATGGTAATAATTTAGAGACCTTTTGAATTAAGAAGTATTCATCAAAAAAATTTTTTTGATTCATAACTCCTGTTTCGGGCACTAAATGTAATGGAAAATAAATAAATTTTCTACTTTTAATAATTTCTAGTTTATTCTCTAAATTTTTTTTGCAAATATTAAATATCAAATAGTTTCTAAAGATGTCTCTAATTACTGTATATTTTACATATAAAGTTAATTTAGTGTAAAAATAATTGGCTCTTGAAAAATTAATCCTATTCTTAATATCTTCTTTTATAATATGGTGAATTTTATAGTTGTCTTTTAAAAACTGAAATATGTTTTTTAAAAATTTTTTAAATGTTAATGTCCAATAATTATTTATATCCTTTTTTTTTTCTAAATAATTTTTTGAAAATTTTTTGATTAATTTATCTACTTCTAAAATATCTTCAAAATATTGCGGTGTTTTTTTAAAATATGTGTCTTGCAAAAAAGTAATTTTATAAAATCTTTGTGTAAGAGATATTATTGGAATGTTCAAGTTTTCTGCTAAGTTTGCAATGATATTTCTACAAAAACATGTAGTAGATGCAGAGTAAATAAGATCGTAGGAATCTATATCTGTGCTATTAATTTTTTTACATAATAATTCTATTAATTTGACCATTATATCTTTGTTTCTTGGCACAAAAACATAATCTCTGGGATTATAAATATTATTAAATGCAAAATCGGTATAAACCGAATTCATTATAAATGGTTGTTTTAATTTTTTTTCAAAGTTAATTAAAAAATCCCAATCGATATTAATTGAATCGTCCTGCTCACATTTATTTATTTCAATAAGCTCATCACGTATGTTAAAAATTGATTTCTTTTCATAGCCATTGTCATAACATTTTTTTAATACATAATCTTGACCTCCATAAAACGAATAAAAATCACATATTATTAAATTAACTTCATGCCCGTTATCTTTAAGTTTATTACCTATCCACAAAGTATGTTCACACTCATTTTCATAAACTAAAAGAAGAATTTTTTTTTTCATTTTTTTTGTGCTACTATCCACATATTTGAAGATAATTTATTTTTAATTAAAAAATTTTGAAATTTATTTCTTATATTTTTATTGCTTAATATTTGACGATAAAAATTATTTTTTGTGGTAAATTTTTTTTCATTAAATTTATTATATACAATATCAACATCTAAAACACCTGGGGTCATCACATCTAAAACATTGAAGCCACATCTTTCCATCAATATCTTTATTGAACTTGGATTGAAGTAATTTAGATGTTCATGATCAATGGCCTCACTTTTTTTACCTAGAATACTAATGTCAAATCCAAGACCATTAGGGCAAGTAACAACAATCATTGCCTTTCGTGACAATGAGTCATAGATTTTTTTTAGAAATTTCTCTGGACTATATAAATGCTCTATAACTTCAAATGAGGTAGCAACATTTACATCTTTAATGTCCTTTTTTTTTACTTTTTCAATTGACGCATTCAGTGTATAAATTTTTTTTTCAATACATTTTTTTGATCCTTCTTTGTTAGGCTCTAAAGCAATTACTTTTTTGAAAAATTTTTTTCCCTTTATTACTTGACAGAAAGTTCCATATCCAGCACCTATATCCATTATAAAATTTCTTTTAATCTTAAATTTTTTAACGATTTGAATTATTTTTAAAGCCCTCGGTAAAAAAATTTTTTTGCTTCTTACTTTTTCAGTCGCTGGAAATATAAAATTATTCCAATAATTATATAATTTTGAACTATCATAAAATTTATCTAGGATTTTTTCAGTAGGTCTTGGATTTACATAAAACGTCTTACATTTATCACAACTAACATAATTAAAATCATTTTTAGTAAACATAAAAGACTTCACTTTAGATTTACATGCTGGGCAATTTACTTTAACAAATTTTTTTTTAAAGTTCAGTAAATACACAATATCTTGTTTTAAATATTTTTTACCTTTGTCGATTAATTTTTTTGGCCTAATATTATTTTCTGTAAATTTCATGTATTAAACTTTTTATACTAAAGTATTTATTTTTTAGTCATTTAAATTAATATGGTTTAATCGTATACTCTTCTTTTCCCATCAATATCTATTTTTGTCCATGAACCATCTATTTTACTCCATACTCTTGGATCCCGAAATTTATCAGCATGCTCATAAAACTCCTCTTTGGTCATTTTTACATATTTGCACCAGCCCTCAAGGTCTGAGGGTACTACATGATCATATTTTAATACAATTTTAATTCCATCTTTCCTTGTTATTAAATTTAACCTAATATCATAATTTGCATGATCAGTTCCTCTGCCAAATCCAAATTTAATAAATTTTAAATAATCATGAACTCCATTCTCATGAATATCATCAACATTGGAGAAAGTTCTAAAAGTTCTGTCAAAAGGTTTTTTTGCTTCTTTCCATCCATATAAATTTTTTGAAATTTTATAATTTTCATTACCATCATAAAAAAAATAATTGCTTAAATAAACCCCACGAACTCCTACTTTTCTTAATTCATTTTCAGCAGGATATATAAAAGGATACATGTCTTTTTTATCTAGGTTTTCATCTTCAATATTTGTAAAATCATACCAATCAAATCCATGTTGATCATGCTCAAATCTATATTTTTCAGTATATTCAACAAAATCATTTATTGAATGCATACCACCTTGCTCAGTAAAGCCTTGATCCCCCCATAAAACTAGTGGTATCTTTTTTTCAACAGCAATGATGTTAGGTAAAGTTGTGAGACCCATATGATTATGCATGTTATTATCACCCATTTTTTTTAGACCAATACGATGCATTTTAATTAATACATCATCTGCAGGAGAATAAATAATATGATCAAATCCAAATATTTCTTTCATTTTATTTAAATTGTAATCACCTTCAGGCACAAACCTTTTAGAATAATAGGTAACCAACAAAGCATTTAAATTGTATTTTTTTGCTAGATGAGCTGCAAAGTAACTATCCTTTCCTCCACTTACAGGTACAATACAATCATATTCATATTTTCCTTTATATTGCTTAATCAGTTCTAAAAATTGATTTTCTCTTTCTATCCAATTAACTTTATATTTATCATTTGCATGAATACATCCTGTGCAAACACCTTCTTTATTAAAGGATATTGGGATTGGATTTATTTCTTGAAATAAACATTTTTTACAGTAAATCATAAGTAATAAAAATTGATGAATATAGGATTAATTAACACATTAACATCAAATATAAAATCAGTTTTTAATGCTCTAGATAAATTAGGATATAATGGTCAGTATGAAGAAATATTTGAGTATACAAAAAAAAACTACACACACTTAATTTTTCCAGGTAATGGAAACTACCAAGCAAACATAAAGACATTACAAAACAAAAAAATAGATTTATTCTTAAACGAAAACTTCAAAAAAAATACTTTATATTTAGGAATATGTATCGGTATGCAAATTTTATCATCCCAAGGTGAAGAAGGAAGTGTTACAGAGGGTACTAATATTATAGAAGGTAATGTTGAAAAAATTAATACTTTTAAATATCGATTGCCACATATTGGCTGGAATAGTGTTGATATAAAGCACAATGATAATTTATTAATCAATATTACAAAGGAAGATACTTTTTATTTTTTACATAGTTATGCTTTTAAAGCAAAGAGAAGTAAAAATGTGCTAGCAACAACTTCATACGGAAGTGAATTTTCATCGATAGTAAAAAATAAAAATTTTTATGGTGTGCAGTTTCATCCGGAAAAAAGTCAGAATTCGGGTCTTAAGTTGCTTCAAAATTTTTTAAACATGAAATGAAAATTAGATTAATACCAATTTTATATTTTAAAAACGGAAGCTTAGTTAGAAGCGAAAATTTTGACTTACATAGAATTTTGGGGAATCCTTTTATTCAGGTAGAGAGATACAATAGTTGGAACATTGATGAAATAATTTATATTGATATTTCAAATAAAGATGAAAAATTTGTAATTAAAAATAAAACATTTCAAAATCAAATATCCTTTTTTGATGTAATAAAAAAGGCATCCTCAAGTTGTTTTTCACCCATCGTATTTGGAGGTGGAATTAAAAACATTAATGATGCGAAAAAATATTTTCAAAATGGAGCTGATAAAATTTCAATTAATGATGTTGTTTTAAATAACCCAAAAATAATCTCTGAATTTGCTAATATATTTGGCAGTCAATCTATAATTGTATCAATTGACATTAAAAAAGATAATGGCAAATATAAAATATTTTCCTATAAAAAAAATGAAACATTAGAAATAAATTTTTTAGAGTATATATCGGAAATAGAAAAAAGAGGTGCGGGTGAAATATTATTAAACTCAGTGGACAATGATGGAGCTGCAAAAGGTTATGATATTGAGCTAATAAAGCTAGTAAATGAAAAAATAGATATTCCATTAATTCCCTGTGGTGGGGCGGGCACTTTTGAACATTTTGAGC
>CABYBM010000006.1:17500-50175 GCA_902517175.1 uncultured Pelagibacteraceae bacterium
GAAAATAAATTTCCAACGTCTAACACACATCGTTTACGGCATGGACTACGAGGGTATCTAATCCTCTTCGCTACCCATGCTTTCGTTCCTCAGTGTCAGTAATGATCCAGAAAGCTGCCTTCGCAATTGGTATTCTTTCTAATATCTACGAATTTCACCTCTACACTAGAAATTCTGCTTTCCTCTATCATACTCTAGCTGAAAAGTTTTGATGGCAGTTCCAGAGTTAAGCTCTGGGATTTCACCACCAACTTTTTCAACCACCTACGAACTCTTTAAGCCCAGTAATTCCGAACTACGCTAGGTCCCTTCGTATTACCGCGGCTGCTGGCACGAAGTTAGCCGGACCTTCTTATTCGGGTACAGTCATTTTCTTCCCCGACGAAAGAGCTTTACAACCCAAAGGCCTTCTTCACTCACGCGGCATCGCTGCATCAGAGTTTCCTCCATTGTGCAAGATTCCCCACTGCTGCCTCCCGTAGGAGTTTGGGCCGTGTCTCAGTCCCAATGTGGCTGATCATCCTCTCAAATCAGCTATTGATCACAGTCTTGGTAGGCCATTACCCCACCAACAAACTAATCAAGTGCAGGCTCATCCAATGGTGCATAAAGCTTTCTCCGTAAAGACTTATCCAGTATTAGCACAAGTTTCCTCGTGTTATTCCAGGCCAAAGGGCAGATACCTACATGTTACTCACCCGTCTGCCACTAAGTATTGCTACTTCGTTCGACTTGCATGTGTTAGGCGTGCCGCCAGCGTACGTTCTGAGCCATGATCAAACTCTCAAGTTTAAAAACGGCGCACACTAGCTTCCATATAAATTCTAAGAATAAAATTTATATGTTGTTGAAGTGTGTACGACAAATTTTGGTAACCTTAACCGTCCACACTTCTCTTCTTAAATTTTTACGTTTTAAATAGCTAATTGAGTTAAAAAAGCTCAATAATCCTCACTTATTTATTGTATTAACAATAGTTTTACTGAGAAAGTTCAGTGCTTATAGGCTAAAATAATAGGAAATCAAGCATTTAACAATAAAAAATTGGATTAAAATGTCTGTTTTTAAGGGTTTTTTTTGATTTTTAACTTTGTCTAAACTAATAATTGTAACCTATTCATTTTCAAATGCTAAAAAATTTAAAAAATAAAATCAGAAAAAATATTCAGATTTTTGGACTTATTTTTTTAATTGTAATCACTGTTGTTTCAACAAGTTATTTTAATTTTAAAAAAAATAATAGTATCAAAAATTATAATAATTTTATTGATAATGTTTTTTTTAAAAAAACTTTAGGTTATTTAGTTGATAACCTTGATCCAAAATACAAAAAAATCAAACATAAAATTCAATCTGGAGAAACTTTTGACAAAATTTTAGAAAGCTATTCAATTGAAAAAAGTGAGATCATTAAGATAAAAAACTCTCTTAAAGATAAAATTAATCTTAATAAATTAAATACAAAACAAATAATTCATTTTAATATAGATAAAACCAATAATAAAATAAGCGAATTTATATACCAAACTTCAAATACTCAAAAAATATTATTAGAAAGAAATATTGATAACGATAAATTTAATGAAGAAATTTTATCAATAAAACTAGATAAAAAAATTGTTTATAAGGAAAATATAATTTTACAAAGTCTTTACAAAGCTGCGACAGACCAAAATATTCCAGCTAATACAATAATTGAGTTTGCAGGAATTTATGGATTTCAAGTAGATTTCCAAAGAGACGTAAGAAAACAAGATAAATTTCAAATTATGTATGAAATATTCTTAAATGAAAAAAATGAGATAATTGAAACTGGAGAAATTCTCTTTGCTAATTTAAAACTTAGTGGTCAAGATAATAGTTTATATTATTTTGATAAAGATGGCAGTAAAGGTCATTATGATAAAAGTGGGAAAAGTGTTAAAAAAGCATTAATGAAGACTCCAATAAATGGTGCGAGACTTTCATCTCCTTTTGGAATGAGAAAACACCCTATAGATGGTTTTAATAAAATGCATAGAGGAACCGATTTTGCTGCACCAATGGGAACTCCTATTATGGCATCAGGAGATGGTGTAGTAAAAAAAGCTGGATGGTGTGGTGGTGGAGGAAATTGTGTAAAAATAAAACATAATTCTACCTATCAAACTATTTATGCACATATGTCAAAATTTGCTCGTGGTATTAAAACTGGCGTTAGAGTTAAACAAGGTCAAACTATAGGTTATGTAGGATCAACAGGTAAATCAACTGGTCCTCATTTACACTACGAAGTTATAGTTAATGGAAAAAAAGTTAATTCTCAAAAACTAAAACTGCCATCTGGAAAGATATTAAAAGGTAAAGAAAGAAAAATTTTTGAGACCAAGAAAATCAAATTAGATGTTTTAAAATCTGAAAAAATTATAGGATTAAACTAGGGATTTAAACTTGGGGCTCAGAAGCTTTTTCTTCCTCATTCTCTTTCTTTGATACATTGGCTAAATTACTTTTTGAAATATCCTCATTTTGTATTTTAGATTGCTCTGAAAGATTAACATTTTCCTCACTTTTATTCTCAGAAAACCTCTCTTTTCTAATGCTTTCTCTTTCATTCAATACTCTTGTAAAATGATCAGCGTGTTGAAGATAATTTTCAGATAAAATTTTATCACCATTTGATGAAGCTTCTCTTGCTAAATCGTTGTATTTTTCAATCAATTTTGGTGCATTATGATTATTTCTTCCAGGAGCTTTCCTTTTAAAATTTTCATTGTTAGAGAAATTTGATCCAAATTTTGTTCTGTCCCCATTTGATTTGAAGTTTCTATCATTTCTTCTAAAATTACTTCTCCTGTTGTTAATATTATTGTTGTTTCTAAATGTTACCATGATTTCTAAAAACTATATTTTTGTACAAACTATACATCGATCATTATTAGCAAGATCTTTGTTAACGCTATTAATATAAAATCCCTCTTTTTTTAATAAACTAATTACTTTATTTTTTTGATCAAAACCGATCTCTAAAACAAGCTTGCCTTTTTTTTTAATCAGTTCAGATGATTTTTTAATTACTTTTCTGATTACTGATAAACCATCTAATCCACCATCTAATGCTTGTTTTGGTTCAAACTTAACAATATCTTTTTCCAAATATTTTAAATCGAAATTTTTAATATATGGAGGGTTAGATATTATTAAATCATATTTGCCTAGATTGAATTTGTCAACATTTGATTTATATAATTTAAGTTTAGAGCTTACTTTAAGCTTAATAGCGTTTAATTTACTTGTATTTAAACAACTTTTACTTATGTCAATTCCTGTTCCATAAAAAGTTTTTCTCTCTTTTAAAATTGACAAAAGAATACATCCCGATCCAATACCGATTTCTAATATATTTAATTTCTTTTTATATGAAGTTAAATTTAAAACTTTCTCAACAACCAACTCTGTATCAGGTCGAGGTATCAAAGTATCATCTGATACGGAAAATTCTGAGTTCCAAAAAAATTTTTTATTTATTAAATATGCAATTGGCTTTCCAATTGATCGAATCTTTATCAATTTTCTAAAAGCATTTAATTCCTTTGTATTGAGATTTATTTTATTATTAAGCATAATATATTTTCTGTCTTTATGTATTGCTTTTGCCATTAGTATCTCAGAGTCTAAATATGAATTTTTAATAAAATTCTTTTTTAAAACACTTGCACCATGCATAATTGCTGAATTAATATTCATTATTTTAAATTACTCAAACTCTCTTCTTGTGCTTGTAAAGTTAAAGACTCAATCATCTCATCAAAAGCTTCACCTTCAAGAAATTCTTCCAATCTATGAAGTGTTAAATTAATTCTATGATCTGTCACTCTACCCTGGGGAAAATTATAAGTTCTAATACGTTCTGACCTGTCTCCAGTGCCAATTTTAGTTTTACGATCTTTTGATCTTTCTTGATCAATTCTAGATCTCTCTAATTCATATAAACGTGCTCTCAGTATTTTCATTCCTTTTGCTTTATTTTTATGTTGTGATTTTTCATCCTGCTGAGAAACAGATAATCCACTAGGTATATGAGTTATTCTAACAGCACTGTCGGTTGTATTTACAGATTGCCCACCAGGTCCACCAGCTCTAAAAACATCTATTCTTAAATCTGAGTCATTTATTTTTAAATCCACTTCTTCTGCCTCAGGTAATACAGCCACTGTTGCTGCCGATGTATGAACTCTTCCTTGTGTTTCTGTATCAGGAACTCTTTGTACTCGATGAACTCCACTTTCATATTTAAGTGTAGAATAAATATTATTACCCTTAATTGAGGCTATAACTTCCTTTAAGCCACCTGCATCGCTTCTGGAAATTGAAATAAGTTCTAGCATCCATTTTTTTTTATGACTTACTTTTTCATACATTTTAAAAAGATCAGATGCAAATAAACTTGCTTCTAATCCACCTGTGCCCGCTCTTATTTCTATAATAGCATTTTTTTTATCTGCTTCGTCTTTTGGTAGTAAAAATAATTTTAATTTTTTTTCATTTATTTCATTTTGTATTTCTAAATCACCTAATTCCTTTTCAGCCATGCTTCTTAGCTCCTCATCTGATGAGCTGTCATTTAATATTTTTTCTAATTCTTTCTTATCATTATCAAATGAAATATATTTTTTTGCATTTTCAATAATTTCATTTACATCTGAATATTCTTTTGATTTTTCAGCAAATAACTTTTTATCTACAGTTCCAGAGGATAAATCTTTTTCTAATGTAGAATGCCTTGAGATAAGTTCTTCAATTGTTTTGTTGGGTATCATTTTTGATTTTCTAACTCAGATGCCTTTTTTTCAACTTCTGTAACAACTTTTTCAATAATATCTTTAGTCAAAACCTTTTCATTTTGAACTCCAGACAAATAAAGCATATTATTACCTTTTCCACCTCCAGTAATACCTATGTCGGTCATGGCCGCTTCTCCAGGGCCATTCACAACACATCCAATTATTGAGAGAGTTATTGGCGTTTTAATATGAGATAGTTTTTCCTCTAATATTTTGACAGTATCGATTACTTGAAAAGCTTGTCTTGCACAAGAGGGGCAAGATATGATTTTAACCCCCCTATTTCTTAGGTTTAACGATTTTAGAATTTCATTTCCTATTGTAACTTCTTTTGTTGGATTATCCGATAAAGAAATTCTTATTGTATCTCCAATCCCGTCCATTAAAAGACTTCCCAGTCCTATAGAAGACTTTATACTTCCAGATACAAAACTTCCAGCCTCAGTAATTCCCAAATGGAGAGGATAATCACATACTTTAGATAATTGTCTGTAAGCACCAATTGATAAAAAAACATCAGAGGACTTAACACTTATCTTAAAATTAAAAAAATCTTTATCTTCTAATATTTTTATGTTTCTTAATGCACTTTCTACTAGGGCCTCTGGACAAGGTTCTTTAAACTTATCTAGTATATCTTTTTCTAGTGATCCTGCATTTACCCCAATTCTAACTGAGCAACCATTATTTTTAGCAGCACTAAGAATTTCGTGAATTTTTGTCTCCTCACCAATATTTCCAGGATTTATTCTCAAACATTTAGCTCCATTTTCAGCAGCTTCAATTGCCCTTTTATAATGAAAATGAATATCTGCTACTACTGGGATTGACACATGTTTAACTATTTCTTTAAGAGCGTTGGTTGACTCTGCATCTGGACATGAAACTCTAACTATATCAGCCCCTTCCTCAGCAATATCATTAATTTGATTTACTGTTGCTTTAACGTCTGTTGTTAATGTATTGGTCATAGATTGAACCGAAATTGGATTATCTCCACCAATTTTAACATCACCAACATTTATTACTTTTGTTTTTCTTCTTCTGATATCTCTAAATGGCCTAACACTCATTTAATTAATCTAATTTAAATTCTTTATGTAAAGATGCAATTGCCTTTTTAACATGCTTTGCTGATACTAAAACTGAAATTTTAATTTCAGATGTTGAAATAACTAAAATATTGATTTTTTTTGAAGCTAAAGCTTGGAACATTCTGTAAGTTATTCCTGGTGTTGTAATCATTCCAACACCGATTATTGAAACTTTAGATACATTCTTATCAAAAGATAATTTTTTATATGAAATACTTTTGTTTTCTTTTATTAGCTTTTGGGTTTTTTTAAGATCCTCAGATTTGATTGTAAAAGTTAAATCAGTATTTTTTCCATTTTGTGAGATATTTTGAACAACCATATCAACATTAATTAAATTTTTAGATAATGGTTTAAAAATTGATGCAGCAACACCAGGTCTATCCTTAACACCAACTATTGTAATTTTAGCATCATTTTTAGTTAATGAAATTCCAGTAATTATTTGATTACTAAATGATTTTTTAGAATTTGTAATTAAAGTTCCTGACTTAGATGTAAAAGAGGATTTGACTTTGATATCTATTTTATTCAACTTTGCGTCCTGAATTGAAGTTGGTTGCATAACTTTTGAGCCTAATGAGGCCATTTCAAGCATCTCATCGTAAAAAATTTTTTTAATTTTTTTGGCTTTTTTATGCTGTCGTGGATCAGTAGTATAAACACCTTCTACATCTGTAAAGATTATACATTCATCAGCTTTAATGTATTTAGCTAACATTATTGCTGTTGCATCAGATCCACTTCTGCCAATAGTGGTTATTCTATAATTTTTATTAATTCCTTGGAAACCAGTAACAATTGGAATACCACCACTTTTAATATATTTATTCAATTCCTTAATATTTATTTTATTTATTCGAGCACCTGAATAACTGCCCTCTGTAATAATAGGTAACTGCCATGATAACCATGATCTAGATTTTAGTCCAATATGTTTCAATCGGCCTGCTATAAGTGCACACGAAACTTGTTCACCAGTAGATAGTAGTGCGTCATATTCTGCCAAATCAAAATTGTTACTAATTGACTTTGATTTATTAACTAGATCATTAGTTACACCACTCATAGCAGAGGAAATTACAACCACTTTATATTTTTTCTTTTTATAAGTAGCTATAATTTTACATATTTTTTTAATTCTATCGATACTACCAACAGAAGTTCCACCGAATTTAAGTACTACAGTTTTCATGATCAGCTAAATAATTATTTAATTAATATTTGATAAAATACATCTTAATTGCTATGTCAACTAATTATCTTGTATGAGTAGCGTAAATAAAAAAGAAATAGAAAAATTTTCAAATATGGCAGACGAATGGTGGGATCCATATGGAAAATTTAAACCTTTACACAAATTTAATCCTATAAGGATTAAATATATTAAAGAAAATATAATCGAACATTTTAAAACTAGAAATAAAGCTAACCCTTTATCTGGAATTAATATTTTAGATATTGGTTGTGGTGGGGGATTACTTTCTGAACCAATGTGTAAATTGGGTGCTAATATTACAGGTATCGATGCATCTATTAAAAATATTAAAATAGCAAAACTTCATGCAAATAAAAATAGACTTAAAATAAATTATATCTGTTCATCTCCTGAAAAATTAAAAATTTCAAAAAAATTTGATGTAATTCTTAATATGGAAATAGTTGAGCATGTAGAAGATATTTCTTTTTTTCTAAAATCATGTTCTAAGCTTTTAAAAAAAAATGGATTAATGTTTGTTGCAACAATTAATAAAACTTTAAAGTCATATGTGTTTGCTATAGTTGGAGCAGAGTATGTTTTAAGATGGTTGCCAATAGGAACTCATGAGTGGGAGAAATTTGTTCAACCTGAGGAGCTTGAAAAGATTTTGACTAAAAATAATTTATCTTTAAAAAAGTTTGATGGAATGCATTTTAATATAATTAAAGATGAGTGGAGTATTACAAAAGACCTATCTGTAAACTATATTGCAAAATTTTTAAAAAATTAGTTTTCTTTATCTTCTATCCAGGGTATCATCTGAGTATCTATTCCTTCATCTTTTAGCTCTTTAAGATCCTGTGTTGAGGCACTTCCATATATACCTTTATATTTGTTTTTCTTCTTATAATGGATTGATCTTGCCTCATAAGCAAAATTGTCTCCCACGTATTTGAAATTGTCTTTTATAAACTTTTGATAATTTTTGATAGTTTTTTTAATTTTTTGATATTTTGCAGTATTTAATTTTGTTTCAGATTTAGTTTTGCTGTTTATTAACTGTGGAGCCATTAAAGTTTTTTCTACTTTTAACGAGTTACAACTATGACAATTCAAAAATTTTCTTTTTTTTAATTTTTCATATTCATTAGATGATGCGAACCAACTGTCAAATATAGTATTACAATCTTTACAAACTAACTTGTATTTTATCATATATTATAAGTAGGTTTTAAATAAAAATTTTCAATATAATTTAACTTCTGTAGTCTGAATTAATTTCTATATATTTTTTGGTTAAATCCATCGTGTAGGCAGTAAAATCTTTTTTTCCCGTGTAAACTTCAACATTGATTTCAATATTTTCCTTTTTCATATATTTGGATACCACCTCTTCATTATAATTTTGGTGCAACTTCCCATCTTGGACTATTTTTAAGTTTCCAAAATTTATACAAAGTTTTTTTAGATTAATTTTCGGTCCAGCTTTACCAATTGCCATTATTACTCTTCCCCAATTTGGATCCTCTCCAGCAATTGCAGTTTTAACTAAGGGTGAGTTTCCTATTGAAAAAGCTATTTTTCTTGCATCTAATTCATTTTTACATTTTGACACGTTTATAGAAACAAATTTTGATGCTCCCTCACCATCTGCAACAACTCTTTTGGCTAAACTTAATAGAACATTATTTAAAGCTTTATCAAAATTTTTAAGTTTGTTTTCATTTACATTTTTTACCTTTGAATTATTGATTTTGTTGGTAGCAAAAATAGTAACCATATCATTTGTACTAGTATCCCCATCACAAGAAATGGCGTTAAAAGTGTTAAAGATATTTTTTTTTAATAATTTACTTAAAATATCATTAGATAAGCTCGCATCTGTAAAAATATAAGCTAAAGTTGTCGCCATGTTGGGGTGTATCATGCCAGAACCTTTAGCAATCCCGTAAATTTTAACTTTCTCGCTTCCTATATTGCACTCTTCCATTGAAATTTTTGGCTTAGTATCAGTCGTCATTATTCCAAGAGCAGCTTTCATCCAAATAAATTTATTTTGTGTGTATCGAATTTTATTAATTAAATTAGGTATTTGATGAGATATTTTTTCAAATGGAAACTTTTCTCCTATTGTTCCTGTGCAGCCAAATAGAATGTCTTTTGGATTAATTTTTTTTGGTATTTCCTCGTCTTGTTTTTGTTTCTCTGTCAAATTCTTTGACACTATATCTGCTAATTTTTTTAAACTTTCATATCCTTGTTTACCCGTAAGTGCGTTTGCATTTCTAGTGTTAACAATTAAAGAAAATACTTTTTTAGTTTTTTTATTTAAGTTCCATTTAATATTTTCAGAAACTATTTTAGACTGTGTGTATAATGAAGCGTGATTTGCACCATCTCTGAAATAAAACATTGATAAATCATCTCTACCATTTTTATATAAATTTGCGCTTAGTACTGAAATTGATAGACCATCAATATGATCTAAGTCTTGAAAATCAATCATTTTGGTATTTTTTGATTGTGAAGATAAAAAATTTGTTAAATTAATTCCCATGTTGTTTAAATTATTTATTTAATACATATATTAAACATAATATTTAAAGAATAAATCAAATAGTCATGTTTAATCCATTAAATCTAATCTCCAAATTTATTAAATCTAGCAACCAAAAGGAGCTTGATAGAGTCAACAAGATTGTTGAAAAAATTAATTCGCTAGAGGAAAAATTTATAAATTTAGATGATACAGATTTTCCTAAAAAAACTTTAGAGCTTAAAGATCTAATTAAGAGTGGAAAATCTTTAAATGATATTATGCCTGAAGCTTTTGCTCTTGTAAGAGAAGCATCAAAAAGAACTCGAAAAGAGAGACATTTTAATGTTCAGTTAATTGGTGGTGTAGTTCTGCATGAAGGTAAAATAGCCGAGATGAGAACAGGTGAAGGAAAAACTTTAACAATCACGTTGGCAGCTTATTTAAATGCACTTGATGAAAAAGGAGTTCATATAGTTACTGTTAATGATTATTTAGCAAAAAGAGACTCAATAGAAATGGGAATAATTTATAATTTTCTTGGGTTAACTTCGGGGTTTATAAATAATGACCAAAGCGACGAGGAACGTAAAAAAAATTATAACTGCGACATAACCTATGCAACAAATAGTGAATTAGGATTCGATTATCTTCGGGATAATATGAAATTTTTACAAAATGAGATGGTTCAAAGAGAACATTCATTTTCAATTGTTGATGAAATAGACTCCTGTTTAATTGACGAAGCAAGAACGCCTTTAGTAATATCTGGATCAGCTGATGATAAGACAGCTCAGTATTTAGCAATTGATAAACTAATAAAAATTTTAAATAATAAAGATTTTGAAATTGACGAAAAAGAAAAAAGTATTCTTTTAACAAACGATGGAATTAATAATGTTGAAAAACTTTTTTCAAATGCTGGAATTTTAAAAAATGATAATTTTTATGATCCAGAAAACCTTCATTTAGTTCATCATGTTAATCAAGCTTTAAGAGCAAATCATTTATTTGAGAAGGGAAAGGACTATATTGTAAAAGATGGGAGTTTAAAAATAATTGATGAATTAACAGGTAGAATTCTTGAAGGTAGACGATTTGGAGATGGTTTACATCAAGCACTTGAAGCAAAAGAAAAAATTGATATTCAAGCAGAAAATCAAACCTTAGCTTCAATCACTTATCAAAATTATTTTAAACTTTATAAAAAGATAGCAGGTTGCACTGGTACTGCTTTAACTGAGTCTGCAGAGTTCTTTGAAATATATGATTTAGCAGTTGTAGTAATTCCTACTAATAAAGAAATGATTAGAAAAGATTTTAATGATTTAATATTTAGAACTGAAAAAGAAAAAAATAATGCAATTATCAATAAAATTATAGAACGTAATGAACTTGGCCAACCAATATTAGTTTTTACATCAAGTATCAATAAATCTGAGGTTTATTCAGATTTATTAAATAAAAAAAATATTAAACATGTGGTTCTTAATGCCAAAAATCATGAAAATGAGGCTGAAATTATAGCTAATGCAGGTAAAGAAAAATCTTTGATTATCACCACCAGTATTTCTGGACGTGGTGTTGATATCCAACTTGGAGGAAAAAAAGGATCTATTCCTGATGAGCAGCTCAAAATTGACAAAGATAAAATAAAGTCTTTAGGTGGCTTGTTTGTAATTGGCACAGAAAGAATGGAGTCTAGAAGAGTTGATAATCAAGCAAGAGGTAGATCAGGAAGGCAGGGAGATGAAGGAAGTTCAGTATTTTATGTAAGTTTAGAGGATGACTTAATGAGAATTTTTGGTTCTGAGTCCATGAATAATATGCTTGAAAAGTTAGGACTTAAAGATGGAGAGAGTATAGATCATCCTTGGATCAATAAAGCATTAGAAAGAGCACAGCAAAAGGTAGAAGCAAGGAATTTTGACATTAGAAAAACCTTAATTAAATTTGATAATGTGCTGAATGATCAAAGACATGTTGTTTTTTCTCAAAGAAAAAATGCAATGAGTAGTGGGGATATTTTTGGTTATTCTGATGAATTTCTAAAAGAGATAATTGAAGACTTAATCAAACTAAAAATTCAAAAACTTTCAAATCCTAAGAGCACAGAATTTAGTAGCAGAATTAAGCAAATACTGGGAAAAAGTTTCACAGATCAAGAGTTTGAGGAATTAATCTCGTCTAAAGATAAAGAGGTTAAAGAAAAAATACATTCAAAATTTAATGAGATAAGAAATGAAAGAATTAAAATTCTTGGAGAAGATTATGCAAAAGATATTGAAAAAAGAATTTTTCTACAATCAATTGATTTAAATTGGAAATCTCACATTCAATATTTAGAACAATTAAGACAAGTTGTTGGTTTAAGGTCTTATGGTCAAAGGGATCCTCTAGTTGAATATAAAAAAGAAGCTTTTGATTTATTTTCGAACCTCTTAGAAAAACTAAAATTAGACTATGTTACAATCTTGATGAATCTAAAAGTTGTTACAGAACAAACTAAAAAAGAAGATAATAATACTGAGATTTTGCCTCAAAAAAATCAAACCAAAAAAATGGGAAGAAATGAACCATGTTTTTGTGGCTCAGGTAAAAAATTTAAACACTGTCACGGTGCTTTATAATTTTAAATTAATAAAAAAATCAAACCTAATAAAATAACACTTATACCAATACCAATTTGTATTTTTTTTGATTTTAAAATATTTTCAAATTTATTTTTTTTGACACTTAATGAACTTAAATCTTCTGTTGTACTAATAAATCCATCATTCCTTCCAATCTTTAAAAACTTATTTTTTCTTTCATTTGCTATCTCCTCTGGAGATAATTCTTTGAAGTAATCTAAATTTTGTGTGATAGAAGTTTTTAAGTTTTCAAGCATCGTATCTCTATCTCGATGAGCACCGCCCAAAGGCTCAGGAATAATTTCGTCGATAACTTTTAATTTCAATAAGTCTTTTGCTGAGAGTTTCATTGCTTTTGCAGCGTCGAGCATTTTCTTTGGGTCTCTCCAAAGAATAGTTGCGCATCCTTCGGGAGATATAACTGAATAGATCGCGTTCTCAAACATTATAACTTTATTTGAAGATGCTAGAGCGATTGCTCCTCCAGAACCGCCCTCACCAATTATTATTGCAATTGTTGGGACCTTAAGTTCCATGCAACATTCTATTGATTTTGCAATTGCTTCTGCTTGACCTCTTTCCTCTGCGCCAACACCTGGATACGCACCTGGAGTGTCTATAAAGGAAATTATTGGAATATTAAATTTGTTTGCCAAATTCATTAATCGAATTGTTTTTCTATATCCCTCAGGTCTCATCATTCCAAAGTTTCTCTCGATTCTACTGTCTAAATCCTCTCCTTTTTCCTGTCCAATAACTAAAACTGAATTTCCTTTAAATTTTGCAAAACCAGTTAAAACTGATTTATCTTCACCATAATGACGATCACCAGACAACGAAATAAAATCTTGAAATAAATTGTCTATAAAAAATTTAGATTTTGGTCTATCCTCATGTCTTGCAACCATGGTTGTTTGCCATGGATCTAAATTTGAGTAAATATTTTTTAGTTTTTCATCTAACTCTGCTTGAGTGCTAGATATTTTTTGAGTATCAACTTCTGATAGTCCTTCTTGATTATATGGATCCTTTAATTTTTCTATTTCATTTTCAAGATTTTTAATTTCATTTTCAAAATTAAGGTAATTTTTCATGATTTAGTTATATCGGATAGTTAAATTATAAAAAAGGCCATAAAATGATGAATTATTTTAATGTTAATTGTTATTAATTGACTAAATAATTTTAACAGATAAAAACCCATTATCGGGAGAGACTAAACATTTTTTAGCGCCGAAGGAGCAACCACCCCGGAAACTCTCAGGCAAAAGGACCGATGTAGGCATAACACTCTGGAAAGAGATTAAATTCCGCCGAAGGAGCAAAACTCTCAGGCAAAAATACAGATGGGGTCACGAAAGTGCTATGCAAGAAAAATACATAAATATTAAAAGTTTGAAAGTATCGAGTTATCTTGTTCAGTTTGTTAAGGATGAGTTACTTAAAGAAACAGAGATATCACCAGAAAATTTTTGGACAGGTTTCGAAAAAACTGTAAATGAATTAGCACCTAAAAATAGAGAATTAATAAGCATTAGAAAAGATTTACAGAGCAAAATTGATGATTGGCATATCAAAAACAAGGGATCAGAATTCAATTTTGATGAGTATAAAAAATTTTTAATTGAAATAGGCTATTTAAAAAATGAAGGACCTGATTTTCAAATTGAAACAAAAGATGTTGATGACGAGATAGCAAAAATTGCAGGACCTCAATTGGTAGTTCCAGTTATGAACGCAAGATATGCTCTGAATGCTGCAAATGCTAGATGGATGAGTTTATATGATAGTCTATACGGAACTGATATTATTGAGCAATCAGAAGATAGTGTTTCAGAGAGATATGACCCACTAAGAGGTGAAATGGTTATTAAGTATGGGAGAGATTTTTTAGACAAATATTTTCCATTGAAAGATTTAAGCTGGAAAAAAATAACAAGCTTTGCCGTAAAAGATGGAAAGTTAAAAATTCTTAAAGGTGCTGATTTAGTTAGCTTGATAGATGTAGATAAATTTATTGGTCATAGAGGCGAAAGTGATAATCCTTCTGCAATTATTTTAAGAAATAATAATTTGCATATTGAAATTTTAAAAGACTCTAGAGCGTTTGCTGCTCAACAAGACCATGCAGGTATAAGCGATATAATAGTAGAGTCTGCAGTATCAACTATTTGTGATAATGAAGACAGTGTAGCAGCAGTTGACTCAGAAGATAAAATTATTTGTTACAGAAATTGGCTAGGTTTAATGCGTGGAGATCTAAAGTCAAAATTTGAAAAGGATGGAAAATTATATGAGAGAAAGCTAAATCCAAATAGAAGTTATATTTCTAAGGATGGTAAGGGTTTAAAATTACATGGCAGAAGCCTTCTGCTTGTGAGGAATGTTGGACATTTAATGACAAACCCATCCATTATTTTACATGATGGAAATGAAGTGCCAGAAGGTATTTTAGATGCATTTATAACGACAGCTGCAGCACTCCATGATTTAAAGAAAAAAAATAATTCAAGAACTGGATCTGTATATATCGTTAAACCTAAAATGCATGGACCAGATGAAACAGCATTTACAGATTTAATTTTTTCAAAAGTAGAAGAAGTTTTAGGATTAAAAAAATATACATGCAAAATAGGAATAATGGATGAAGAAAGAAGAACATCTTCTAATTTGAAAGAGTGTATTAGGTCCTTAAAAAATAGAGTATTTTTTATAAATACGGGATTTTTAGATAGAACTGGTGATGAAATGCATACATCAATGATGGCAGGACCTATGATTAAAAAGGGAGAAATGAAGTCATCAAAATGGATTACAGCTTATGAAAATAGAAATGTGGATATTGGATTAAAATGTGGTTTTTCTGGTAAAGCTCAAATTGGTAAAGGTATGTGGGCTATGCCTGACAAAATGAAAGATATGATGGAACAAAAAACAGGCCATTTAAAAGCTGGTGCAAATTGTGCTTGGGTGCCATCTCCAACTGCTGCTGCCCTTCATGCCCTACATTATCATGAAATAAATATTTTTGATGAACAGAAAAAAATTTTAAATAGGGATCAAGCAGAACTTGAAGATCTTCTAACAATACCGGTAGCAGATAGAACTAATTGGTCTGTTGAAGAAATAAATAATGAAATAAGTAATTCAGCCCAAACATTACTTGGATATGTGGTGAGATGGGTTGACCAAGGAATAGGTTGTTCTAAAGTTCCAGACATTAACAATGTAGGTCTAATGGAAGATAGAGCAACTTTAAGAATTTCCTCACAACATATTGCAAACTGGATACATCATGGAATTACCACAGAAATTCAAGTAACAGAAATTATGAAAGAAATGGCAAAAATTGTTGATGATCAAAATAAGAATGACTCTGAATATGTCAAAATGAGTGATGACTTCGGAAACTCAATAGCTTTCAATACCGCATGTGACTTAGTATTCAAAGGTAAACAGCAGCCCTCTGGATATACTGAACCATTATTACATATTAATAGATTAAAAAAAAAATCTAATCTGAATTAGAAATTAAATTTGAACGGTTTTTAAAAGCTGAAAATAAAGTTCCATCATCCAAACTTTCTATTTCGCCACCAACAGGTAATCCTTGTGCTAACTTTGTAATTTTTACATCTAAATTTTTTAGACTATCTTGAACGTAATATGCAGTTGTCTGTCCTTCGACTGTTGCACTTGTTGCTAATATTACCTCTTCAATTTTTTCTTTATTTACTCTCTCGACTAAAGAGTCTACTAGAAGATCCTCTTTTCGTTGGCCTACTGACGAAATAGTTCCACCTAATATATGAAAATAACCTTGAAAAATATTTGAATTTTCAATTGACCATTGATCAGCAATGTCTTCAACTACACAAATTTTGGAATACTTATTTTTTGTATTCTCACAATTAACGCATCCGCTCAAATTAGACTTTAGTGATCCACATGAATTGCATCTGATTACATTTTTGTAAACCTGAGCCAAAGTGTTTGCCATTGGTTTCACTAATTCATCTCTATTATTAATTAGTTTAAGAACAATTCGTTTTGCAGATTTTGGACCTAAGCCAGGCAACCTAGATATTAATTTTATTAATTCTTCAATCTCACTAATATTCTGCATCTATTATAAGGGCCATTTAAAGCCTGGTATACCAAATCCACCGGTAGCTTTTGAAATTTCTTCAGAAGTCTTCGATTTTAACAGTGCTTTAGCGTTATTGTGTGCGGCAACAATTAAATCTTCAATAATAGCTTTGTCTTCTTTCACAATTTCATCAGATAATTTTATTGTTTGCATTTCACCTTCACCATCAAGAGTTATTGTTACAGAATTAGAGCCAGAAACGCCCTCTACTCTTATTTCCTTAATTTTCTGCTGGCTTTCTTTCATTTTTGCTTCAAGCTCTTTAGCTTTATCTAAAATCTTACTGAAATCAGTCATTTTGACCCTCATCGTTTTTTATCTTAACGTCTATTAATTCTGCATCAGGAAAATTTTCTATTATATTTTTATAAGCTTCTGAATTTTTTGCTTCATCAATTAAAAGTTTCTTATTGTTAAGTTGTTTTTCTTTTACAGACATTTCGCCTTTAGATTTACTAAAAGTGATAATCCATCGCTCAGCAGTCCAATCAAAAAGTTTCGATGATAAATCTTTAACAAAATCTTTATCTAAACTATCGTTAAAAGATATCTCTATTCTGTTTTTTTCAAATTTTACTAAATTGACATTTTTTTCTAATTCATATTTCAATTTGATTTCTTTTTTTTCTGAGCAGATTAATAATAGATCATCAAAAGAATTTATAAGTATTTTATTTTCTGCCTTAATTTCAGTTTGTACTTGTGGTTTATTCTTTTCTTCTTGGGAAATATTTTTTATTTGATCTATTATTTTATTTGAGGTTGTATTTTCTTCAATTTCATTGGTTACTGTTTTTTTAGTTTCAGGCTCAATTTTTTTTTGCGATTTCACAGACTGTAAATGCATTAATCTGATTAGAAACATCTCAATCGACAAATGTTGATTTGAAACTATGTCCAATTCTTCAAGAGAGCTAATTGCAAATTGCCAGAACAGTACTAACACATCAGAGTCTACTTTATTTGATATACTTTTTATTTTCGAAAACTCCTCATCATTTAGAGAAAAATTTGTACTTTCTAGTGTTAAAGAATTTATATTTTTAAAGTAATACAACAATTCTAAGAAATCATTTATGAATACTTTAGGTTCAACACCTTGATCATAAATTTTTCTATAAATATTTATTACTTTTGTTTCTTCACCTTTTAAAATAAGTTCAAATAAATCTATTAGTTGAGATTTATCAAAGTAGCCAAATATTTTTTGTGCTGAGTTCAAATCTAATTCGGTATTTTCATCTAAGCTTAATAAAGCCCTATCTAATAAAGATAATGCATCTCTAACTGATCCCTCAGAAATTTTTACTATTAATCTTAAAGCATCGTCAGTAACTTTACCATTTTCTTTATCTTTAATTTTTTTTATAAACTCAAATAATTCTAATGATTTAATTCTAGATAAATCAAATCTTTGACACCTAGATACAACAGTAATTGGAATTTTTTTAATTTCAGTCGTTGCAAAAATAAACTTCAGATATTCTGGTGGCTCTTCTAATGTTTTTAAAAGAGCATTAAAAGCCTGTTTGCTAAGCATGTGCACTTCATCAATTATAAAAATTTTATATTTAGCTGAAGTAGGTCCATATCTGGAAAATTCTATAAGATCTCTAACATCATCTACACCAGTTTTACTAGCTGCATCCATTTCAAGGACATCAATATGGCTTGAGTTGATAATAGACTCACAATTCTCACAGAAATTTTCTCTACATATTTTTTCGATACCATTTGAACAATTTAATGCTTTTGCAACTATTCTTGCTGTTGTTGTTTTTCCAATCCCTCTAATGCCTGTGAATAAATATGCATTTGGAATTTTATCTGCTTTAATTGAATTTGTTATTGTTTCTGCAACCACTTCCTGGCCTATTAGATCGTCAAAAGTTTGTGGTCTATATTTTAATGCCAGTACTTTAGAATTATTGTTCATATATATTAGGAGACTAGAACCTGAATAACTGTCTCTACGACTGCTTCCGTTAAGATCTGGTCGGGTTCAAGCAGCATCCACCTCTAGCCTCCAAAAGTATTATAGCAGTTATATTTTCTAATCTACAAGAAAAGATTATTACTTATTTTCTCTCAACTTATCTGCTTCAAAAACACCTAAGACGTGAAAATCTTCACAATGAAGACCTAGTTCCTCCAAAGATTTTTGAACTTTTTTATCTTCAATATGTCCATCTAGGTCACATAAGAAAAAATAAGAATCGAATGTATTTTTTTCGGGATAACTCTGAAGTTTAGTTAAATTTACTCCATTAATTGCAAAACCTCCTAGTGATTGATATAGAGCAGCTGGTTTACTTTTGAGTTTAAATAAAAAAGACGTGATATAATTTTTATCTTTAAACTCAGGTTGGGAAATATTTTTACCCATTATTAAAAATCTTGTTAGGTTTCCACTCTCATTTTCAATATTTTTTTTTATTACCTCTAATCCATAAATTTCAGCACTCAAAGATGAAGCTATCGCAGCTTGCTTAGTATTTTTAGTTTTTGAAATCATTTCAGCAGAACCAGCAGTATCTGCTCTAATATGTTCTATTAAATTATTTTCCTTTATAAATTGTGAACATTGAGATAGCCCCTGTGCATGAGAATATACTTCTTTAATATCTTTTAATTTTGAGCCTGGTTGACCTAACAAATTATGTTCAATTTTTTGAAAATGCTCCATATAAATATTTAATCTATGTTTAAATATCAAATACTCAATTCCAATATTCCCTGTTATTCTATTAGACTCAGGAATAATTATTTTGTTTTCTGGTTCAAGTGAAGCCTTACTAAAACACTCATCAAAAGTTTTACAGGGTAGAATTTCAGCATTTGGATCAACCGATAAAGCTGCTAAGTGAGAATATGCACCAAATGCACCTTGAAAATAAATTTTACTCATTAATCTTTATATTCCATAATTTTTTTTAAGGCCATATAATCTTCTTCGGTGTCTACTCCTATTGGAGGCGATTTTGCTAATGCAACATTTATCTTGATACTATTATCTAGTGCTCTTAGCTGTTCTAATCTTTGCTCGATTTCGTTTTGAGTCTGATTTAATTCAACAAATTTTTCAAGAGTTTGGGCAGAATAACAATAGATACCAATGTGATGATAAGTGTTGTCTAATTTTTTAGATATCCTTGAAAATCCTTCTGCTTCAGAAAAGGAGTTATCTTGAAGATTAGATTTTGTTTGAACTTTGACGATATTTTCATTTTGAAAATCTTTTTCATTTTCGATTTTTGCAGCAAGTGTCCCCATTTTTGATTGGTAGTTAATCATTTTGTAATTTAAACTTACTATATCTTCTATATTAATTGCTGGCTCGTCTCCTTGTAAGTTCATTATTAAGTCCACATCTTTAAATTTCAATTTTTTGAAAGCTTCATATATTCTGTCTGTACCAGTTTTGTGGTTATTTCTAGTTAAAATGGCTCTACCTCCATTCATAGTCACATCTTCAACAATTTCTGTATTTTCTGTAGCTACTACTACATCTCCAATATTAGCATCTTGAGCTCTCTTAAAAACATGTGAAATTATTGATTTATTATTAATCTTTAACAAAGGTTTCCCAGGTAATCTGGTTGCTCCTAGTCTTGATGGTATAATGATCAAAGTTTTCATAAATACTTAATTAATTATAGCTATTAAATACCAGTAGAGGCAAATATATACAGATAATTTTTATAAATTTTTAATTTAACGTGATATATGTTCAAAATTATTTAATAAAAAATGGATTCTTTCGAAATAAATAAAATAGTTGCTGCAGTTCTAATGGTTGCACTTTTAGTAATAGGTATTGGAAAATTATCAGATGTTATTTTTCATGTAGAAAAACCAGAAACTCCAGGTTATGCAGTGGATGTAGAAGAAGCAAAAACAGTTTCATCCTCGACAAAAGCAAGTGTAGAAGAAAAAATCGATATTGATGCATTAATGGCTATGGGTGATCTAACTCATGGTGAAAAAGTTTTTAAGAAATGTGCTGCATGTCACTCTATTGTTAAAGGTGGAAAAAATAATATTGGTCCTGCTTTGTATAATGTGATCGGGAGAAAAATTGGTATAGTTGAAGATTACAAATATTCTAAGGCATTAGCATCTTATGATAAAGAGTGGACTGTAGAGGAGCTTAACGGTTATTTAATCAAACCCGCTAAATGGATCAAAGGAACAAAGATGGCTTTTGCAGGATTAAGAAAAGAAAAAGATAGAGCATCTGTAATTAAATATCTAAACCAAAACTCAGATAATCCTTTACAACTACCTTAGTTTTCCAAAACAGTATAATAAAATACTTTTTTGAACATGAACTCTATTTATAGCTTGTTGCCAAACATGAGATTTTTTTCCTAAAAAAATATCATCAGTTACTTCATTGCCTCTTGGAAGACAATGTAAGAAAATACAATTTTTTTTTGCATAATTCATAAGCTTTTTGTCAATTTTAAATTTTTTAAAATGAGCTATTTTTTTTTTCTTATTAACTTTATCATTTAAAGAAATAACTTTATCCGAAAAAATTACATCTGCACCTGAAGCTGCTTTTTTGGGATCATTATAAATAAAAATTTTCTTTTTATTTTTTTTAACCCAGTTTCTTACTTTTGTTCCAGGTTCAAATTTTCTTGGACAACCTATACTCAATTTGAATGAAAATTTAACAGATGCTGCAATAAGACTGTCTAAAACATTATTGGAATCTCCAATCCAGCAAATATTCAGTTTTGAAATTGGTTTTTTCTTTATTTCTTCAACTGTAAATACATCGGATAAAACCTGAGTCGGATGAGATGAAGGACTAAGACCGTTTATTACTGGGATTGAAAGATATTTTCTAAAATTTTCAACCTTTTTATCGTTATCAGTTCTCAACATAAATCCATCCCCATATGTTGAGAGAATTTTTGCAGTATCTGCAATGCTTTCGCCACCCTGCCCAAGATGAAGCTCGTTTGATCTTAGAGTTAAAGTGCCTCCTCCAAGTTGTTTAATTGCGAGATAAAAGCTTAGTCTAGTTCTTAGACTTGAATTTTCGAACATTTGGATAAGCAACTTGTCTTTTAAAGGTGCACCTTTATCAACTTCGAGTGTACTTAGTTTTTTTCTCAATTTTTTTCTTCTCTTTGCATCTATTATTATTTTTTTAAGATCTCTGGATGAAATATCTTTTAAATTGATAAAGTGTTTCATTTTAATTTAATTCTTTGCAAACTTTATTTATTATTTTCAAAGCTTGATCAACTTCATTTTTTTTAACATTAAGTGGGGGTAAAATTCTAACTACATTTTCTGCTGCACGTATAGTTAATAATTTATTATCCATAAGTTTTTTTATAAATTTTGTCTGATCTGTATGAAGCTGAATACCAATTAAAAGTCCCTTGCCTCTTATATTCTTTATTATATTTGGATAAATATTCTTTAAATTATTTAATTTTAATAAAAAATATTTAGAAATACTTTTAACATTTTTTAGAAATTTTTTATTTGAAACTATATCCATTACAGTATTTCCAACAGCCATGGCTAGTGGATTGCCACCAAAAGTTGAACCATGTGATCCTGGTGTCATCCCAGCAGCTACTTTCTTATTCATTAAAACTGCTCCAATAGGAAATCCACCTCCAATTCCTTTTGCAATTGGGACAATATCTGGCTTTACTTTAGATTTTTCAAACGCAAAGAATTCACCAGATCTTGCTATTCCACACTGAACTTCATCTAAAATGAGTAATATCTTTTTTTGATTACATAGCTTTCTCAATTCTAGTAAACACCAATCTGGTATTACTTTAATTCCACCCTCGCCCATAATTGTTTCCACCATTATAGCGGCTGTATTTTTAGTAATTTTTTTCTTCAAAGACTTATGATCCCCAAACACAAAATGATCAAATCCACTTACTTTTGGACCAAATCCCTCGGTCATTTTCTTTGATCCACTTGCATAAATTGCAGCCAAAGTTCTTCCATGAAAGGAATTTCTAATACATAATATTCTGTTTTTGTTAGTTTTACCAATTGAATAAAAATATCTTCTGGCAACTTTTATTGCAGCCTCGGTTGCTTCTGCACCACTATTCTGAAACATCACATAATCTGCAAAAGTTTTTTTACACAATTTTCTTGCAAGTTTTTCCCCTTCTGGAATTTGAAATGCATTTGAAACATGCCATAATTTTTTTGCTTGAGCATTTATCGTTTTTGTAAGCTTAGGGTGAGCATGACCCAATGAATTTACAGCAATACCTTGAACAAAATCTAAATATTTTTTCTTATTAGTAGAAAACAAATAACTTCCCTTACCATACTTAAAGGAAATTTTTTTTCGGTTATAGTTTTTTGCCAAATAGGTCATAAATTAAATCTGTTTTTATAAATTTTAATTATTAGATACAAGTTATGATTGAAAAAGCATATCTTGTAAGTTGGACCAATAAGTGTTGATAACTCAAATATTTTGATTGTTTAATTAAGTTTTATATCAGTATATTGTATAAGAAAAAAAGTTTAACACTAGATATTGTTTTATGAGCTGGACAGACGAAAAAGTAGCTAAATTAAAAGAACTTTGGGGCAAAGGTAGCACCGCTAGTCAAATTGCTGAAATAATTGGAGGGATAAGCAGAAATGCTGTGATAGGTAAAGCTCACAGACTAAACTTATCCGCAAAAATTAAAACTAGAGCGGCTACATCAAATCAAAATTTTGAAAATTCTTTAGAAGAGAAAAACATAAAAAATAAAAGAGGTCGTAAAAGTAAATTCAAATCTTTAATAATTGATAAAGACTTTGAACCAGAAAATCCTAAACAATTAGAAGAGTTGGACGAAAACTCCTGTAAATGGCCTATTGGTCATCCAGATGAAAAATCTTTTTACTTTTGTGGTAGATCATCTCTAAAAGATTTTTCATATTGCAAATTGCATCTCCTTTATGCATACCAGCCAAAAGGTAAAAAAGAGGACACACCAGACAAAGAGGAGGTTCCTGAATTTATAGAAAAAAAAATACAAACAGGTTAATTTTAGTCAAATTAACGATCTGAGTTTTTTTTAGAATTATATTTTTCAGTAGAAAATTGCCCGCCTTCTCTCCACATGTAACAATATTTTTCAACCTCTTCATCAAAATACCTTACACTTGGTACACCTATATCTAAATTTGTTTTATATTTTTTAGATGCAACATTATCATATTTAAGAAGTTTTAATTGATCTCGTGTTAATAGAGGTTTGGGAAATAATTCAAACATTCTTGCAGTTAATTCAGCTATAGGTAAGGGCATAGGTAATAAAATTCTTTTTTTTCCAATCAAATTTAATAATTTTAATAATATTTCTTTAAATGTAAAAATTTCTGGTCCCACACATTCTATAATTTTAGAGTAAATGTTATTGGAAATTACATGATAGATAGTATCTGTCAAATCAGAGCAATGAATTGGGGAAAACTTAGTTTTACCATTGTAATAAAGGGGAAATATTGGAAGTCTATTTAATAAAGTCATAAAATTTGTTGTAAAATTATCATCCACTGAATAAACAACAGATGGTCGTAGTATTGTGGCAAGTGGAAAATTTTTAAAAATATTATTTTCACCTTCAAGTTTACTCACTGCGTATTTTGAGTCCACAGCTTCATTGATGCCTAGAGCAGACAAGTGTATGAAATGCCTGTGATTATATTCTTTTGAAAGCTTTGATAACAGTGTAGGAAAAACTGTATGAATATTTTTAAAAGTATTACCTCTTTTGTTTTCAAATAATATTCCAACCAAATTAACACATATATTGGTTTGTTTAAAAAGTTCTCTAATCTTATGTTCGTCAAATATATTTGCTTCAACAATGTCTATATAACCAACGTTAGCTTGAGTTTTAATAATATAACTTTTTTGATGAATATTTCTTGTTACTATAGTAACTCTAAAGTTATTCTTTGTTAGTTTTCTTATAAGGTTTCTGCCGATTTGGCCACTACCACCAAAAATTAGACAATTTTTTGCTTTCATATATATATGTTAAAAATGAATAATAATATTCAATTGCACAAAAACGATCTACCAGATCATTTAGAATTAGGCAATATAATAGCAGTAGACGGTGAGTTTATGGGTCTTAATGTCAGACGTGACCCTTTATGTTTAATCCAATTGTCCTCGGGTAACTCAGATGCACATATAATACAATTTGACAGAAATAATTATAATGCTCCAAATTTAGTAAATATTTTAAGTAACAAAAAAATTACGAAGATCTTCCACTATGGAAGAGCAGATATGTCTCATATAAAGTATTATTTAAAAACTGAAACTAACAACATTCTTGATACAAAAATAGCATCTAAACTTGCAAGATCTTATTCAGATAATCATTCATTAAAAAGCTTAATAAAAGAATTTGCAAACGTAGAGGTTAGCAAACAATTTCAAAGTTCAGATTTTGGTGGAGAGTTATCACCTGCACAATTAAAGTATTGTGCAAACGATGTAATTTACTTACATAAAATACATGAAAAGCTTGAAAAAATTTTAAAAAGAGAAAATAGAATTGAGTTATATAAAGATTGTTTAAAATTTTTAAAAACTAGGGTGGATTTAGATTTAGCTCTTTTTAAAGATGATATCTGGTCACATTAATGATTAAAAGAAAATTTATATCGGTGGCTAAAGATGTTATTGATTTAGAAATTAAAGCTTTAAAAAATTTAAGGAAAAGTATCAATAAGTCATTCAATGATGCAGTTGTTCAAATCTCAAAATGTCAATCAAAAGTAGTTTTATGTGGAGTAGGAAAAAGTGGTTTAATTGCATCTAAAATTGCTGCAACTCTAGCATCTGTTGGGACACCATCATTTAGTATTTCTGCAAATGAAGCAAGTCATGGAGATCTTGGGATGCTATCAAAAAAAGATATCTTAATACTAATTAGTAACTCTGGTACAACTAAAGAACTTCAAAATATTATTCAATATGCAAATAGAAATAAAATTTTATTAATTGGAATTGTTTCTATTAAAAATTCAATACTTTATAAAGCATCTGATATAAAATTACTGATTCCTCAAATGAGAGAGGCTGCGGGTATAGTTCCCACCGCAAGCACAGCTGCTCAACTTGCATTGGGTGATGCTCTTGCAATTTCTTCAATGAAATATAAAAAATTTGGAAAATTAGATTTTAAAAAGCTTCATCCAGAGGGAAGTCTTGGAGCTAAATTAAAAACTGTTGAAGATTTAATGCTTACAGGAAAAAATGTTCCATTTGTAAACGAAAAACTAAATATGAAAAAAGCACTGAGTATCTTAAGTAAAAAAAAATTAGGTATATTAATTGCAAGAAATAACAAAAATAAAACAACAGGTGTTATAACTGATGGTCAAATAAGAAGAGTAAATGAAAAAAAAGTTGAAATAAAATCTCTTAAAGTAAAAGATATAATGACCAAAAACCCAATTGGAGTCAGTAAAGATGCGCTTGCCGCGAAAGCGCTGTCTATTATGAATTTAAGGAAAATTACCTCATTATGTGTATTCAACGATAAAAATAAGCATAAAACAATTGGCATAGTTCATATTCATCACATTTTGCAGTCTAATATCTCTTAGATGAAAAAAAAATATTTATTTGTTTTATTAATTTTATTGATTGTCTTACTTTATATTTTCTTCCATTTGAATTTTTTAAAAAAAAAAAATAATCAAAATTCAAAGGTGAATGATACAAAAAAAATAGAAAATTTAGAGGAAGAACCATTTGGTTCAAATATAATGAGCAACATATCTTATTCATCAGTTGATTTGAGAGGAAACAAATATATAATTAGCGCAGAAAAAGCTGAGACGGATTTGCAAAACAGAAATATTTTATATTTAACAAATGTTAAAGCTGAAATAAATCTTGTGAACTCAGAGAAAATTCAAATTACGTCAAACTATGGAAAATATAATTCAGTTAATTATGACACTATTTTTTCAAAAAATGTTATAATTAATTATATATATAATAATATCACTAGTGAATATTTAGATTTTTCTTTAAAGAGAAACAGTATGATAATAACTAAAGATGTGATTTATACTAATTTAGAAAATATTCTTAAGGCTGATGTAATCGAAATGGATATTAAAACAAAAGATACCAAAATTTATATGCTAGAAAATAAAGAAAAAGTAAACATAAAAAATAAAAATTAGTATGGCGATAATTAAAAAATTTAGAATTAAATCTTTTAAGAACATCAAGTCTATTATTGAATTTGAAAACGTGTCTCTCACTTATGGAAATAGGCTCATATTAGATAATTTAAGTTTTAAAATCAACGAAAGCCAAATTTTTGGCATGCTTGGTCCAAATGGAGTTGGAAAATCAACAATCTTTAATTTAATAACCGGTCTTATAAAGCCTAAAAGTGGTAAAATTAAAATTTCTGGTCAAGAAGTTATAGATTATCCTATTTACTTAAGAACAAGAAAATTTAAGATTGGATATGTGCCTCAATATGGCGGGTATTTTAATGATTTATCACTTTATGATAATTTAAAAGCCATAAGTGAAATAGTGATTGAAAATAAAAATTTGAGAAATGATAGAATAAATTATTTAATATCTAATTTTCAACTAGATAACGTAAAAGATATTAAAGCTAAATACTTATCTGGTGGTCAAAAAAAAAAATTAGTCATAGCTCTTTCACTTTTAGGTGAACCGAAGGTACTTTTGCTAGATGAGTGCTTTGCTGCTTTGGATGTATTAACTATCAAGATGTTACAAGAGACCATTGTTAATTTACAAAATGAAAATAAGATTACTATTTGTATTTGTGATCACCAAGCCAGAGACTTGCTTGCCTGTGTAGATGTTGCTATGATTTTGAGTAATGGCAAAAATATAGCTCAAGACACACCATCAAACCTGGTTAAAAATATAGATGCGAGAGACGCCTATTTTGGTGAAAGTTTTTCGTTTAAATAATTTTTAATGAAAAATTCAATAGTCATCAGAGATCAAATAAATAATTTTAATAAAACAATTGAAGTAAGTGGCGACAAAAGTATTAGTATTAGATGGGTTCTATTTTCCTCAATTGCAAATGGGGTTTCAAGAGCAAAAAACTTACTTAATTCAGAAGATGTTCACGCAGCTCTTAAAGCTATAAAAACACTGGGCATCAAATATAAATTAAAAAAAAATATATGTGAAATTTACGGAAAAGGTATTAAAGGCTATAAATATAAAAAAAATTTAACTATTAATGCTGAAAACTCAGGAACTCTTGGCAGGTTACTTATTGGATTATTAATCAATACAACTGAACCAATTAAACTTATTGGTGATAAAAGTTTATCAAAAAGAGACTTTAGGAGAATTTCAGAACCTTTAAGTAAGTTTGGGGCAAAATTTAAATTAAATAATAATAAGCATTTACCTTTAACGATATTTGGTAATCCAAGTTTGAAGGGGGTACATTACGAAGAAAAAAAAGGATCAGCTCAATGCAAGAGCTCTGTGATATTTGGTGCAATGAGGGCTAAAGGCTATACATTTGTTAAAGCCAAAAAGTCAAGAAATCATACAGAACTTTTATGTAAATATTTGAGCTTGCCTATAACTATTCAACAAAAAAATAAACATGATGAAATAAGAATAGGAGAAGTAAAAAATTTAAGGCCATTAAATTATAATATCCCTGGAGATCTAAGCTCAGCTGCTTTTTTTGTTGCCTTAACTGTCCTTGCAAATGACTCTCAACTAACAATTAATAAAGTCAATATAAACCCCTCCAGAATAGGAATAATAACTATTCTTAAAAAAATGGGAATTAAAATTACTTTTAAAAATTTAAGATTTTACAGAGGAGAGAGAATAGCAGACCTTAAAGTAAAAAGTCCTAAAATAATAAAATCTATCAATTGTCCAACAAAGCTTAACAGCAGTGCAATTGATGAGTTTTTAATAATTTTTATAATCGCGGCCAAAGCCAATGGGATATCTTATTTTAGAAATTTATCTGAGTTAAATCAAAAAGAAAGTCCCCGACTAAGCTGGGGCAAATATATTCTAAATGCGATGGGAATCAAAACAGTTACAACCAAAGACTCTATAAAAATTTATGGCAATCCAGATTTAAAAATTGATAAAAAGATAGTGATTAAAAATTATTTAAAAGATCACAGAGTATTCATGACAAGTGTAATTGCAGCTTTATCTTTTGGAGGTAAGTGGATAATCCACGATAAAGATTCTATAAAAACTTCTTTTCCTAATTTTTTAAACATTCTAGATCAGATTAAAAATTTAAATAATGAAAAAAAGAAAAAATATACTTAAAATTGCTATAGACTCACCAGCTGCAGCTGGAGCTGGAACTTTAGCAAAAGCAATTTCTAAGTATTATAATTTAATTTATCTTGATACTGGAAAAGCATACCGATTAATTGCATTTTACAAGTTGAAATATCCCCAAAAGTTCACCCTGAAATATATTAGAGGTAAGATAAAGAATTTAAAAATAAAGGATTTGGAAAATAAGAAACTTTTATCAGATGAAGTTGGTACAGAAGCATCAAAAATAGCAAAAAATAAAAATATTAGAAAACTTATTTATTCATTTCAAATGAACTATGCGTATAATCCTCCAAAGAAATATGAAGGGTCATGTCTTGATGGCAGAGATATAACCTACAATATTATCCCTGATGCTGATTTAAAGTTTTTTGTTACTGCTAATGTAAATACTAGAGCAATAAGAAGATATAAAGAATTAAAGGCCTTAAAAAAGCATCAAACTTTTCAAGAGGTACTGAAAAGCATCAAAAATCGTGATAAAAGTGACTATAGCCGTAAAGTTTCTCCTCTAAAGAAAACTAAAGATTCTATATTGATTAACACAACAAATTTATCTAAAAGAGCGTGTTTTTTAAAAATAAAAAAATATATAGACAGGAAAATTTATTCTTAATGGAAATTTATAAAGACTTATCAAGCCCCGCCTCCCAAGAATTTGAAAAACTACTTAATAGCCAACTCTCAAAAATTAAAATAGAGGAGGGTAAAATAATAGAAGGGAAAATAAATAAAATCACAGAAAAATTCGTCTTCCTTTTTGTTGAAGGATTAAAATCTGAGCCAGTTCTGGATATAAATGAGCTAAAAAGTATGGGACTTTCAGAAAAAATTAAAATTGGCGAAACCATATCCGTTTTATTAGAGAAAATTGAAGATAAACATGGTGAAGTTTTAGTTTCGGCTTCCAAAGCACAAAAAATTAAGGGTTGGGATAAATTAGTTAAAGCATATGAAAATAATGAGCCAATTATGGGTAAAATCACTTCCAAATGTAAAGGAGGATGTATTGTAGAGCATGTAGATACTGGTTCTTTAATGTTTTTACCAGGATCACAAATTAGTGACAAACCTCTCAAAGATATAAGCCATTTAATGAATGAACCTCAAAAGTTTGCACTTATTAAACTTGATAAAGTTAGAGGAAATGCATGCGTGTCTAGAAGAGAGATTATCTCGTCATTTAAGAAAGAAGATAAAGCTAAAATAATTGAAAAATTCAAAGTTGGTGACATTATTAAGGGAGCTGAAGTTAAAGGATATAGTTCTTTTGGTTGTTTCTTTAGTGTAAATGGAGAGTTAGACGTTTTGGTTCACTTGCAAGAAATTTCCTACTCAAGAGTAAATCATCCTGATGAAGTGTTTAATATCGGTGAAAGACATGATTTAAAGGTTATAACAGTTGATAAAGAAAAATTACAAGTAGGATGTTCTATAAAACAATTATCACCTGATCCTTTTGAACATATAGAAAATTACGAACTTAATAAAATCTATAAGGTAAAGGTGGTTAAGTTAATGGATTTTGGAGCTTTTTGTGAATTAGAACCAGGTTTAACAACCCTTCTACACTCTAGTGAAATCAGCTGGAGTAAAAAAAATGTTTCTGTAAAAAAAATGTTCAAGGTTAACGATGAAATAGATTGTGTAATTACTGAAATTGATAAAGAAAAAAGAAGAGTTGCAATTTCACACCGTTTAACCCAAGAAAATCCATTTGAAACTTTTGAGAAAAAATATCCAGTTGGTAGTGTCGTTGAAGGTGAAATAGTTAATAAGAACGAATATTCGTTGTTTGTCAAAATAGAGAATATAGATTTAGACGCCTTTTTACATTGCAACGATTTAACTTATCTAAATAATGGAGAAGAAGAATTAGCTAAATACAAAAAAGGGGATAAAATTAAAGTAAAAGTTTTAGAAATAAAATTGTCTGAGCAAAAAATAAGAGTTGGTTTGAGACAAACAAAAGAAGATCCATTTAATTTCTTTAATGATAAAAGTAAGAATCAAACTATTACTGTTAAAGTTGTTTCAACAGATAACAAAGGTTTAATTGTCAGACCTGAGGGGTGTGAAATGGACTTTCAAATAAAAAAATCTGCAATTGCTATTAATGCGGCAGATGCTAGACCTAGTAGATGGACTGGTGGAGAAAAATTAGATTGTGCTATAGCTGACCTTGATATTAATAAAAGAAAAGTGACTTTAAGTATTAAGTTATTGGAAGAAATCGATAAAAAAGAGGCTCTAGAGAAATATGGATCTGAAGGTTCAGGTAAAAACTTGCCATTTTCTTCGCTTTCTGAGGATTTGAAAAAAAAAGAAGAAGATAAATAAATAAAAGAAGATCTAAATTGGCTATTGTAAAATCAAAGCTTTTAAAACAACTATCAAACAATTACCCAAACTTTTTAAAGAAAGATTTAGAAAAGTTTACCAATATAATTTTAGGTGAGATAAAGAGAGCTCTAAGAAGGGGAGATAGAGTAGAGCTTAGAGGTTTTGGTGTATTTTCTACAAATATTCAGAAAGCAAGAATATCAAGAAATCCAAAAACAGGAGAGAAGGTAAATACTCCAGAAAAAAAAACTATTCACTTTAAAATGTCCAAAGACTTGTTTAAAAAATTAAATAATGAAGAATAAAATTATATTTGTTGCATGTGATGCATCAAAGATAAATAAAATCAAAGACATTATTAATCAAACAAAAAACAATCAGTTAAAAATTATACCAAAATTTGGATTACAGTTTTTTTACTCAAAAAATGGAAGAAAGTTCCTTGAGAAGTTTAAAACAGATTTTTGGTTAGATTTAAAAATAAATGATATTCCACAAACTGCCCTTTCAGCTGTAGATAGTCTTAAAGATTTAAGAAAATGTAAGTATATTACAGTTCATGCTAATGGTGGTCTTGAAATGCTAAAAGCTTTAAAAAAACATGCTAAGAAGATAAATAAAAACTTAAAAGTTCTAGGAGTTACAGTTTTAACAAGCTTGAATAATAAATCTTTAAAGGAGATAGGTCATACTAAAAATGTTCAACAATTAGTTTTTAAACAAGCTGAACTTATAAAAAAATCAGGTTGTGATGGTATTGTATGTTCACCACAAGAATCAAAAATGATTAGAAAAAAATTTAAAAATTTAATGATAATTACACCAGGCATAAGATTACCAGGGGATAATTCAAACGATCAGCTACGAGTGATGACTCCTAAAGATGCTTTCAAGAATAAAGTTTCAGGGGTTGTAATCGGTAGATCCCTTACCAAAGGTAATATTAAACATAATGTAAAAAAATTGATTGATCATTTGAGCAAATGATCAAGGGCTGTAAAATTTGTGGAGTTTCCGATTCAGATACTTTAACCTTTATCGTTAATCATCCATATCCTCCTAAATTTATCGGTTTTATTTGTAACTATCAAAAAAGTCCTAGATATGTTGAATTTAAAAAATTAAAAAAGTTGTTAAATATAAATAAAAACAATTCACAGTATGTTGCTGTATTAGTCAAACCCAATGAAGAAATACTAGAAAAAATTAAAAACTTGCCTTTTGACTACTACCAATTATATGACTGTACTCCTGAACAAATAAAATCAATCAAGATAAGTTATAATAAAAAAATAATTACTGCATTTACTATTAGAGACAAATCAGACTTAGAAAGATATCAAGATTTTAATGATGTAACTGATATTTATTTATTTGATAGTAAAGGTTATGAAAAAAGTGAAGCATTTGATCATAGTCTAATTATGGATATCAAGATTAGAAAAAAATTGATGCTTGCTGGTAATATTAAGTACAATGACAACTTAGAAAATTATGGAAAAATAGCAGATTTTATAGATTTGTCTGG
>CABYBM010000007.1 GCA_902517175.1 uncultured Pelagibacteraceae bacterium
AAGCAGTGAAGAAGAAATCTACTAAGAAGAAAAAAGCAGTAAAGAAGAAATCTACTAAAAAGAAAAAAGCAGTTAAGAAGAAATCTACTAAGAAGAAAAAAGTAGTTAAAAAGAAAAAGATAGCTAAGAAGAAAAAGATAATTAAGAAAAAGAAAGCTGCCAAGAAGAAAAAAGCCAAAAAGAAAAGAAAGAAAAAGAAGTAGTAATCTGATTTAAAAATAGATTTATTTACTTTATTTTAATTCAATATAAATTTAGTTATGTGAAAATCTATTTATTAAAATATTTAAATTATATAACGTTTTCACTATTACTCATTATTTTGATAACTATCAAAATAATCAATCCGTCATTTGTAAAATCAATCTCCTATTTAAGTTTTGATGTTTATCAAAAAATTTTTGTAGAAGATAAAAAGACCGATGTAATTATTGTAGATATAGATGAAAAAAGTCTGGGTAAATTTGGTCAATTTCCATGGAACAGAAATATTTTTGCAAAAATACTTGATCAACTTAATATCTCAAATCCAAAAGCTATTGGTTTTGATATTTTTTTTACTGAAAGAGACAAACAATCTCCTAAAGCTATAATCAAATCTTATAATTTAGTTCCTTCTGACCTACCAGGGATTCAAAATTTAAAAGATCCTGACACAATTTTTTCTGAAAAATTAAAACAGTCAAAGTCTGTAATTGCTGTGTTAGGGAGTAATATTGCATCGCACACTGATTACAATAGAAAAGCAAAATCAAGATTTTTATCTAAAGGAGGAAACCCAAAACAATTTACCTATTCTTATACATATTCAATTGGATCTTTAGAGGAATTAGAAAAAAATGTTAAAGGGTTAGGCTCTATCTCTTTTTTAGATCAATTAGATGGAATTGTAAGGTCCTTACCTTTGGTAGTAAAATTTGATGATAAATTATATCCTGCCATGGGTTTAGAGATGATAAGAGTTGGTTCTAAACAAAAAAATATTTACATAGAGCTAAATGAAACTGGAATAAATAGAATAAACTTAAGACCATATAAAATACAAACAGATCCAAATGCTATAATTTGGATTAAATATAAAAAACCATCAAAAAACCAATATATTTCTGCAAGCGATGTTTACGAGGGTAATTTTAGTAAAGGATTTTTTAAAGATAAATATGTTTTAATAGGTGCATCAGCGCAAGGTTTATTTGATCTTGTAAAAACTCCTTTAGGCACAACTATTCCAGGGGTAGAAGTTCATGCAAATGTTATAGAAAACATATTAGATCAATCTTATTTAATTCGAAACCCAAACATATACTTATTTGAATTATTATTTTCATTATTTATAGCACTTACAACTTTTGTATTATCTCAAAACATTAAACCTAAATTTAGTTTATCAATTTTTTTTGGAAGTGTTTTAATAATAATAATAATTGGCTTGATTTTTTATAAATTTAGAGGAGAGCTAGTTGATGTCAGTTATCCAATTTTTATGGTTGCTGTAACTTTTTTAGCAGGTCTTTATTTTAGATTTATTAAAGAAAATAAAACAGCTTTAGAAAATTTACAAAAAGAAGCAAAACTTTTAAAAGAGAGAGAGCTAGCAGCAGGGGTTCAAAAAAGTCTTTTTCCCGACATATCAAAGTTTGAAAATTTTATATACGCGAAAAATGTTCCAGCTAGAGATGTATCTGGAGATTATTTTGATGTTGTAAGGTCTAGTAAGGAGGAATATTTTTTTGCACTTGCTGATGTTTCTGGAAAAGGTATTAAAGCTGGAATGTATATGGCGAAAGCATCCTCAATATTTAGAACTCTTGCTAATTTAAAATACTCTCTTGAAAAAATAGTTTTTGGAGTAAACAATGAGCTAGTTGAGGCAAAATTTAAAGGTATGTTTGTAACAGCTGTGTTTGGTAAATTAAATGTTGTAACCGGTGAAATGACATTTATTAATGCGGGTCACGAAAGTATCTTAACTTTTGATGAGAATAAAAATTATGATTATATTAAATCTGATATGCCACCTATTGGAATAATAAAATATTTTACAGAGTCTATGGTGAAATCAAATACAATAAATATCAAAGATAGATCATTAGTTGTTTACACAGATGGTGTTACTGAAGGGTATTTAAAGAATGGTCAAGAACTTGGAGCAGAGGGTGTTCAGAATATTATTAACAATATTTCAAATATATCGCCTAAGTCAATTGTAGACTCTATTGAAAAAGAATTGAATTGGGGAGCTGAAAAACTTAGAGATGATATAACCTGTATGGCAATTAATATAAAAAATACAGAATTAATCAAAAAAAACTAATTTTAAGACATGAAATACACAAAAATAATAAATGTTCTAATATTATTTTTAATTGTGTTTCAATTTACACATTTGAAAGCAGAAGTAAAACCTACTTTGTTAAGAACAGTTAGTTTAACTAATATTGTAAAATCTCCATCGGATGTGCGATTCAATCCTGATGGAACTAGAATTTTTTTTTCTGATTATCGATCTACTAATCATTTATTACAATTTGATGTTGATACCCCTTTTAATATTTCTACAATAGATTTTAATAGTAAAGTAGAATTATTTATTAATGGAACTGATGGCTTTCTTCAACCGCAAGGTTTTGAGTTTAATAACGATGGAACAAAAGTTTTTGTTATCAATGATGCAGGTAATTTCCAAGCCAATTTGCTTTCAGCTCCCTATGATTTTTCAAATCCCACCCGAGTTGCTGATGATGGTTTTAATTTTAAAACAGATCCGGATCCAAATATAAGTAATAACAGAGCTGTTAAATTTAATCTTGACGGAACAAAAATGTTTCTTATTGATGTAAGTAGTAATAAACGAGTAGTTGAATTTAATTTATCTACTCCTTATGACACCAGCACAGTAACTGAAGGAAATAGTTTTGCAATAAGTGGTACAACAACAGTTCTTCAAGATTTTTCATTTGATGATGATGGAACAAGAATGTATGTAATCGAATCTGGTACAAGTCCAGGTGCGAGATTCATCTATGTTTATAAACTAAGTACAGGATTTAACATAACAACAGCAACGTTTGCAGGAAAAGTGCAGCAAGTGTTCGAGGATGTAGGAAGTGATGGAACTAATGGTACTCCTCTGGGTATGGGATTCTCCGAAGATGGAATGAAACTTTACCAAGTTACTTACCATTCTGGTACGCAGGGTAACCGTGATAGAATTCATGAATACGATTTAAGTTGTCCCTATGGAATTGTAATTTGTGAAGTTGAAACAACATCAGTTATAGGCGCTCAAGTAGAAATTGCTAAAAATGTTATTCATCAAAATTCATCAACAATATTTAAAAGATTTGAGTGGTTACGAAGAAACGAAAATAGACCAAATTTAAATAGCCATAACTTAAAATTAAATATTGATAATCCAATTTTAGCATCCTTAAAAAATGAACTACAATCATCTTTTAAAGATTTTAAATATTCACAGGTATCATTAAAAGCAGAACAACCAGCAGAAGATAAAAGAAAATGGTCTCACTGGTCACATGGTGATATTTCATTTGGAAGAGTGGGTGATAAAGCTTCAATTAAGCCAAAAGAAATTACAACTAAAGGGATAATGATTGGAGCAGATAAATTAACAAAAAATAAGAATTTTTTTGGATTAGCAGTGAGATACGGTAATGATGATGTTGACATAAAATCTGGAAATAAAGAAGAATTAAATTCTCAATCTTTATCCTTTAATGTTTATAGCCAATTGCCTATCAATGATAAATCAAATTTAAATGCTCTAGTAGGGGTAAGCCTCTTAAGCATAGATCAAATGGTTTCTGGGACTGTTACTGGTGAAAGAAATGGAAAACAAATTTATACAGCTTTAAGTTATGAAAGTGAGCAAAGTTACTCTAAATTTGATATAGTCTCTTATGGTAAAACAGAGTTGGGGATCACACAATTATCTGAATATACTGATTTTGGAACAACAGCCACAAATAATGTTGAGACCCATGAAAGACTAACTTTTAAAACAGGAAATGCATCTGCTGGCTTTAAGTTTGATAACACTTTGTATATGGATGAAAACAGACTAAGTAGAAATGGATTTCTAGAGTATGTAATTGATTTTACACCAGATATTGATCATCGTTATAAAAATCACATTGATAATGTGACAATTCAAAATACCATTGAAAGGCATTCATTAAATAATATTAAAGGAAATATTGGTTTTGAATTTTTAAAAAAGAGCGGTCATACATTTGCATTAAATTATGAAAGATTTCAAAGTTTAGATAATAGTGCACACACAGATAGTTTGCTTTTAAAATTTGGAAAACAAAAAAATGAAAATACTAATTTTAATGTGATTTATGATCCTTTAAAAAATAATAATACTGAAATCAGTTATTTAAAAAATTATGATAATTTTAAATTAAAAGTAAAATCTAATTACGCAATGTATAGTAAAATTCCTGACTACGGTGCAGATATTGAATTTTCGGCAACATTTTAATCTTGTGAAATTTATAAAAAAATTAATTTTAATTTTATTATTTATACTTCCAATCTCTAATTCATTTGCAGCTATGGTTACTTTTAACCAAAGAACTACAGTAGCTGATGGTGGTGACTTTATAGGTGGTATTCATTTTAACACTGATGGAACAAAAATGTTCATTAGTTATTCAGGGGATAGTAGATTTGTAGATGAATATAATTTAGCCACAGCATTTGATGTTTCTACAAGTAGTTATGCAGGTAATAGTGAAAGGTGCGAATTAGATGTTCTTGGGACTGGCGCTACGAAAACTAAAAAATTTGATATAGAATTTAGTAGCGATGGATTAAAATTATTTATTGCAGAGGGAATACCAAATAGTGGAGTAGATAAAGACAAGTTATATAGATTTGATTTAACCTCACCTTATGATGTTTCAACATGTACATTTTCAGGTAATGCAACATTAAATCTTGAGAGTGGAAATAGTTTACAAAACGAAAGTAATGCTGGAAATCGAACAGACTCAAACGGTGGTAGAGAAGATAATCGTCTTCAAGGTTTTGAAATTAATGAAGATGGAACAAAATTATTTATTGTATATCATGGTGCAGGTTCACAAAAACCAAGATTGTTAGAGTATACACTTTCAACTCCATACGATTTAACGACTATATCTCTTAATCTTAATGCAGGAATAGCACTAGATGGTCAAGGAGTTTCTAATCCAATGGGAATGAGATTTAGTCCAAATGGAAAAAGAATTTGGATTAACAGTCATACTAACGGTGCACAAAGAGTAACTCAAATTTCACTTGATGTAGCATATTCCACATCCTCATTTACGATAGATGGTTCAGTTTTTACACGAGACTTAAATGGCTCTAATAGTTTTCAACAACCAAGAGGAATCGCATTTAGTGCAGCTGGTTTAAAATTATATATTGGTACCGATCAAGATAATCCTAGTGATTCAGCAGATCATGTAAATGAACTTGATTTAATTTGTCCATTTAATATTATTGAAGGCAAATGTCCACCTGTAACAGAAAATAGTGACAGAACTGGAATAGCTATTGCACAAATAGAAGTTGCAACAAGAACTATAGAACATTCAACGGACACTGCTTTAAATAGATTAAAGTGGATTAGAAGAAACAAAGATAACCAAAACTTAACCAATCTTAATTTAGATTTTAATTTTACCAATCAAGTACTTGCCTCTCTAACCAAAGCTGTAAAAACATCAGCCAATAATCAGAATAAACAAGATAAACCGCAAGATATATTTTATTGGAGTGAAGGAAGTATTGCTGTTGGAAGAGTGGGAGAGACAAATGTTTCTTCATTTAAAAAAGTTAAAACTGATGCAATCACAATTGGAGCAGATAAATTTACCAAAAATAATGGTATCAGAGGACTAGCTTTTAGATTTGGTAAGAACGATATTGATGTTGGAACTGCTGGAAGCAATTTAGATACAGATACTTATAATTTGACACATTATACATCTTCTCCAATTGAAGATGACACAAAGTTTATAGATACTATCCTTGGAGTAGGTGTCCTTAACTCAGATATTTTGTCAGTGCTTGATGGTAAACGTTTAGCAGCTAAAAGAAATGGTAAACAAATATATGGAACAATTAAATTAAAAGACGAGATTAAGAAAAATAATTTAATCCTAATTCCTTCAGCACAAATAGATCTCGGTTACACTTTATTAGATGATTATCAAGAAAGCGGCACCACTGCTATGAACTTTAAAGAACAAAGTATCCAATCAAGGAATGTGAGACTTTCAATTGCAGCAGTTGATAAATTAGAAAATAATAAATATAAAATTCGAAAACATGGAAAATTAGAATACAAAGCAAATTTACATCGTTCTTCTAATATAAAATATTCTTATGTCTCCGATGCAACAAGTGGTGAATTTGATACCAAACTTAATTCAGGTACTTTACACAATATAAATGGTGAATTAGGTATAGATATAATTTTACCTGATAATTTTAGTATCTTTATAATCTATGAAAGAAATCAAGCTCTAGGAGTAGGGCATACTGATAAAATACATTTAGCGATAGGATACTTACCTAATAAAAAGACCAACTATGCTTTTAAGTTAGAAGGCTCAGATATGATTGGTTCTGTTTATAAGATTAGTAAAAATATAAATGATTTTGAAATTGATTTTAAATTGAACAATAAAGATTTATTAAAACCAAATATCATTGATGAAGCAACAATCAGTTTAAAAAAAGTCTTTTAATAATATTATTTTTCCCAATCAAATCTTGGAAAAGAGTCAAAAACTTTAAAAATTCCCTCTGACCATTGATTACAAACCTTTGAATAATTTTCATCTGTAACGTTTAAACACTCAAGCGTAGAAAGATTATCAGCGTCTTTTTTAAGAACTGCAAAATCAATTGGAGGTCCAACAGTAAGATCACTTTTTAATGTAGAGTCCATTGAAATCAGAGCGCAACGTGAAGCATCACCAATTGAAACAGTTGGTTTTATAACTCTATCAAGAATTGGTTTTCCATATTTTACTTCTCCGATTACAAGATATGGTTTACTATCTGCTGGTCTTATATAATTACCTTGAGGGTAAACTAAATATAACTCATGTTGCTGACCTTTTATCTGTCCACCAACAATAAATGTAGAACCCAACAAAACATTATCAGTATTTATTCCTTGAGGCGCTGAGTGTTCAATATTTAGTGAACCAATATAAGATGCTATTTGTTCAAAATCACTACAAGTATTTAAATTTATTATACCCGATGAACTTTTTAGATCTTTTTCAATTGATTTAAAAACTGCTTGAGATGTTCCTAAATTTCCTGATGTTACAATTACAATTGTTCTGTCGCCCACATCGTGCGTCATCATTTTAGAATAAATATTTACATTATCTAAACCTGCATTTGTTCTAGAGTCTGACGCAAAAACAAGACCATCATTTGTTTTAATACCTATACAGTAAGTCATCTCACCTTAATAATTAGTTAATTATTACATTTTTTCATAATCAATTAAAAGCATAACAGATATATCGAATATGCATTTGCTTATTTTATTTAAGTATTAAACACTAAATTATTATGGTCTCGAAGCTCTGGAAAAATTATAATTCAACACATGCTTATGATGGTTATTTTACCAAAGATAATAAACTTCGAAAGCACGCCACAATAATTTCATCAATTTTAGAGAGATACGGTAAAAAAAAACTTCAAGAAATTGAAAAAAATTGTCAGAGTACCATAAGTGCAAGAGGTATAAATTTTAGAGTTTATGCTGCTAACAATAGAGCAGAAGAAAAAAAATGGCCTCTTGATATAATTCCAAGAATAATACCAAAAACACAATGGAATAAGGTATCAAAAGGTTTAAAGCAGCGAGTAAAAGCGTTGAATTTATTTATTGATGATGTCTATAATCAAAAAAAAATATTCAAAGATAAAATTGTTCCAAAAGAAATTATTTTTAATTCCCCTTTTTATGTAAAAGAATGCGAGGGGTTTTCTCCTAAACATAAAGCTTGGTCAAATATTTCTGGAGTTGATTTAATAAGAAATACAAGTGGTGATTATTTAGTTTTAGAGGATAATCTTAGAGTACCCTCAGGTGTATCTTACATGCTTGAAAATAGAATGGTCATGAGAGATGTATTTCCTGAATTATTTACAAGATACAAAGTTGCATCAATTCATCAATACACAAATAAATTATTCAACTGTATGGTTGAATGTATTCCAAAAAAAACTGCAAACCCTCATATGGTAGTTTTAACACCTGGCATATATAACTCAGCTTATTTTGAACACTCTTTCTTGGCTGATCAGATGGGTATTGCTTTAGTCGAAGGAAAAGACTTATTCGTTGAGAACGATATTGTTTACATGAAAACCGTCAAAGGTCCGTTAAAAGTTGACTGCATATATAGACGTCTTGATGATAATTTTTTAGATCCCAAGGTATTTAATAAAGAGTCAGTTATAGGTGTGCCAGGATTATTTAAAAGCTGGCGTAAAGGAAATGTTGGTATCATAAATGCGATAGGAACAGGTGTTGCGGATGACAAAGTAGTTTACTCTTATGTTAATAAAATGATCGTTTATTATCTTGGAGAACAGCCAATTTTGAATCAAGTAGAAACTTATTTATGTCATAATAAAAATGAAAGAAACTATGTGATAGAAAATATTTCTAAATTAGTTGTTAAACCTGCCAATGCCTCTGGTGGTTATGGAATAATGATAGGGCCAAAGGCAGATAAAAAAGAAAGAGATGAAGTGATATCTAAGATTAAGAAAAACCCAAGAGAGTATATTGCACAACCTCTTGAAACTCTGTCAACAGCACCAACAATCACTGAAAATGATATTGAGCCTAGACATCTAGATTTAAGACCTTTTGTTCTTAGTGGAAAAACTACGTATGTGAGCACAGGAGGATTAACGAGAGTTGCACTTAGAAAAGGAAGTACAATAGTCAATAGTTCTCAGGGTGGAGGATCCAAAGACACATTAATTGTCGATGTATAAAATTTATATATCTTGTAGAGAAGTAACCTCTAATTTTTTTGTTTTAAGTGATTTAATTGCTTCTAAACATGCCAGCGCTGTTGACATATTAGTACAATAGGGAACTTTGTTTTTAAGTGTTCCTCTTCTAAGGGCTATAGCATCATTTAATCTGTGTTCGGTGTTTCCACCACCAGTATTAATAACAAGAGCAATTTTTTTAGTGTCTAACACATCAACAATATGAGGGGAGCCACTACTGACTTTATTAATAATTCTGCATTTCATCCCATGTTTTCTAATGTATTCAGCTGTTCCTCGAGTTGCACAAAGTGTAAAATTTAATTTAATTAACTCTTTACCTAAGCTTATTCCTTCATCTTTGTGACTATCTTTTAAAGAGATAAATGCCAATCCATCTTTAGGTAAAGAGTTAGCAGAGGCTATTTGGCTTTTTGCAAAAGCCATTCCAAAGTTTTTATCAAATCCCATTACTTCACCAGTTGATTTCATCTCTGGACCTAAAAGCAGATCGCTGTTTGGAAATTTATTAAATGGGAACACAGCTTCTTTAACTGCATACATTCCTTTAGACTTATCTTTAAAATTAAATTTAGATAATTTTTCACCAGCCATCACACGTGATGCAATTTTTGCAAGGGGTAATCCTTTTGCTTTTGATACAAATGGCACCGTTCTACTTGCTCGAGGATTAACCTCAATTACGTAAATTTCATCTTTTTTAATTGCGTATTGAATATTCATGAAACCTTTGACTTTTAAAGCTAATGCTAATTTTTTAGTTTGGTTTTCAATTTCTTTAATCAAAAATGGTTTTATAGATACGGGAGGTAAACTACATGCAGAATCTCCAGAGTGAATACCAGCTTCCTCTATGTGCTGCATGATCCCTGCAACATGAACTTGTTTTCCGTCTGAGATGGCATCAACATCAACCTCCATTGCATGATCAATAAATTTATCGATTAAAATTGGATTTTCTTCAGCAGCCTTAAAAGCCTCTTCTACAAAATTTTTAAGTTGGCTTTTTTCATGAACAATTTCCATTGCTCTTCCACCTAACACATAAGAAGGTCTTACCATTAAAGGTAAACCAATTTTTTCCGAAATTTGTATTGCTTGTTTATATGTTTTTGCAATCCCACTTTCAGCTTGTTTTAATTTCAATTTATTTAACAAATTTCTAAATCGATCTCTGTCTTCAGCTAAATCTATAGAAGCGTACTGTGTTCCAAGAATTGGAAGTTTGTGGTCATGTAAAAATTTTGCAAGTTTAATTGGAGTTTGCCCACCAAACTGTGCAATTATTCCAACAAGATTTCCTTTTTCTTGCTCTTTTTTAATTATGTTAAAGACGTATTCTTCCTTTAGGGGTTCAAAATAAAGTCTGTCACTGGTGTCATAATCGGTTGAGACAGTTTCGGGATTACAATTAATCATGATTGTTTCAAAACCAGCTTCTTTTAATGAAAAACTTGCCTGACAACAGCAATAATCAAATTCTATACCTTGTCCTATTCTGTTAGGACCGCCTCCTAAAATAATAATTTTTTTCTTAGTTGATGGATCTGCCTCACACTCTGAATTGATTGAGAAATTTCGTTGATATGTTGAATACATATAAGGTGTAAAAGATTTAAATTCAGCAGCACAAGTATCAACTTTTTTAAAAACTGGTAAAATTTTTAGTGCTGTTCTTTTTCTTCTAACAATATCCTCAGAAGTCTTAGTTAATTCAGAAAGTTTTTTATCAGAAAAGCCAATTGATTTTATTCTATTAAATTCGACGAAATCATTTGGTAATCCTTTCTTTTTGATTCTATTCTCTGTATCTACAATTTCTTTAATCTGTTCTAAAAACCATGGATCAATCTTAGATAATGCGAATATTCTTTTTAAATTAAATTTTTTTCGTATTGCTTCTGCAACAATAAGAAGTTTATTTGGAACATTTTCTTTAAGTTTTTTTTCAATTTGTTTTTTATTTAGATCTGGCACTCTATCTAATCCTGAAAAACTAGTTTCAAGAGAAACTAATGCTTTTTGAAGCGACTCTTTGAAATTTCTCCCAATTGCCATTGCTTCTCCGACAGATTTCATTGAGGTACCTAATGTTGCTGGTGAGGTTGAAAATTTTTCAAAAGTAAATCTTGGAATTTTTGTTACCACATAATCAATGCTAGGCTCAAAGGATGCCGGGGTAACTTTTGTAATTTCATTTTTTAATTCATCCAGCGTGTAACCAACAGCAAGTTTTGCTGCAACTTTTGCAATTGGAAAACCAGTCGCTTTTGATGCAAGTGCTGAAGATCTTGAAACTCTTGGGTTCATTTCAATCACAACCATTCGTCCATTTTTGGGATTGATTGCAAATTGAACGTTGGATCCACCAGTTTCCACTCCAATCTTTCTTAAGCAAGCAATGGAAGCATTTCTCATAACTTGGTATTCCTTATCAGTAAGTGTTAGTGCAGGGGCAACAGTCACTGAGTCACCAGTATGAATTCCCATAGGATCAACATTTTCAATAGAGCAGATAATAATACAGTTGTCTTTTTTATCTCTTACCACTTCCATCTCAAATTCTTTCCAGCCTTCCAAGCATTCTTCAACCAATACTTGGCTAACTGGAGACTCGTGAAGTCCACTTTTAATTATTTTTAAGTAATCTTTTTTATTTTTAGCAATACCACCGCCAAGACCTCCAAGTGTAAATGCGGGTCTTATGATTGCTGGCAGTCCTATTTTTTTTAAAACTTTAGAGGCTTGGTTGATATTGTTAACAATCTCAGATTTAGGTAAATCTAAACCAATATCAATCATATTTTTTCTAAATTTCTTCCTGTCCTCTGCATTGGCAATTGCTTTAGAATTTGCTCCTATTAGTTCAATTTTATATTTTCTTAAAATTCCTTTTTTCTCAGCTTCCATTGCAAGATTGAGTGCAGTTTGACCTCCCATTGTAGGAAGAATTGCATCAGGTTTTTCTTTGATAAGTATTTTTTCTAAAACCTCTAATGTTATAGGCTCGATATAAGTTTTGTCCGCAACATCTGGATCAGTCATAATGGTTGCAGGATTTGAGTTAATTAATATTACCTTAAAACCTTCATCTTTTAACGCCTTACAAGCTTGTGTACCTGAGTAATCAAACTCACATGCTTGACCGATAATAATAGGTCCAGCACCTACAACTAATATTTTTTTAATATCTTTTCTTTTTGGCATCTTTTTTCATATTGTTAATAAATTCTTTAAATAGGTAGACACTATCCTGTGGTCCAGGGTTTGACTCTGGATGATATTGTACTGAAAATATTGGTTTGTTTTTAAGTCTTATTCCTTCAATGGTGTTATCAAAAAGAGACTTATGAGTAACTTCAATTTTTTTAGGTAAAGTTTCTTCAATTACTACAAAACCATGATTTTGACTGGTGATTTCAACTTTATCATGGACTAAATTTTTAACAGGATGATTGGCCCCTCTATGGCCCAACTTCATTTTTTTTGTTTTACCACCCAAAGCTAAAGCTAAAATTTGATGACCTAAACAAATCCCAAATATAGGTAAATTTTTTTTAATTAATTTATTTAGTATTTCTATTGCATATTTTCCTGTTGCTGCTGGATCACCAGGACCATTGGACAAAAATATCCCATTTGGCTTGAGATCTAGTATTTTTTCTGCAGAAGTTTTGCACGAAACAACCGATACCTTACATTTAAAGTCTGAAAAATATCTTAAAATGTTTTTTTTTATTCCATAATCAATTGCAACTACATGAAAAAGGTTTTTTGTATTCTTTTTAAATCCTATTTCTTTTTTCCAAGTTTGAACTCCTTTCCAAATATAGTTTTTTGGAGTTGTAACAGTTTCTGCAAGATCAAGATTTTTTAAACCATTCCATTTAACTGTTGAATTTGTTAATTTGCTAACATTGAATTTTCCGTTTTTTGAGTAAGCAATCGTTCCCTTTGGTGCCCCTTTATCCCTAATAAAGTTTGTTAAACTTCTAGTATCTAGCCCTGTAATCCCTACAATTTTATTTTTTTTAAGCCAGGCATCTAAATGTAAAAGTGCTCTATAATTTGAAGGAGAGGTTATTTCTGAATTAAAGATTACTCCTCTTGTCCAGATTTTATCAGACTCAACATCTTCTTTATTGGTTCCAACATTTCCAATATGTGGAAAAGTAAAATTTATAATCTGACCTGCATAAGAAGGATCTGAAATTATTTCTTGGTAACCTGTTAAAGAAGTATTAAAACAAACTTCTCCAGTTGCTTCTCCTTGATAGCCAATCCCAATCCCCTTAAAAACCCTCTTGTTTTCAAGAACTAAAACGCCTGTATTAATTTGTGAATTATTTGAGTTTGTTTTTTTTGCTTTTTTGATCAATTACAACTCATAAGTTAAAGGTTAATACAATAATTGCACTATTATCGCAACAGAGATGTATTATAAAATTGTAAAAAAACAATTTTTCTTTTGAAGAATTATTTCTTTCAAGTAGATTAAAAAATTATGTCCTTAAAAGATACTATCGAAAACGAATACAAAACTGCTCTTAAATCGAAAGATAAAAATAAGATATCAACCTATAGGTTAATATTGTCATCCATTAAGGATCTAGACATAATCAACAGATCTGGACCTAATAAAAAAGATACAGATGATGAAGATATCAAGAAGCTTTTGAAAAAAATGTTAAAACAACGAGCCGAATCGATTGATATTTACAAAAAAAATAATCGAACCGATTTGTTAGAAGTTGAACAAAATGAATATGATATTTTAACTGGATTTCTACCAAAGCAACTTGGAGAAGACGAAACTAAAAAAATCTGTGCAGATTTAATTGCTAAACTGGGTGCTAATTCAATAAAAGATATGGGTAAAGTGATGGGTGAGTTAAAGAAAACCCATTCAGATGAAATTGATTTTTCTAAAGCAGGCCCGATGATCAAAGATTTGTTGAATAAATAATGAAATATCCAAAGGAATACCTTGATGAAATTAAGACAAGGTTAAAAGTATCAACAGTGGTCTCAAAGACAGTTTCCTTAAAAAAAAGAGGTAAAGAGTTTGTTGGTTTGTCTCCATTTAAAAATGAGAAAACACCTTCATTTACAGTGAATGATGAAAAGGAGTTTTATCATTGTTTTGCAACTTCAGAACATGGAAATATTTTTGATTTTGTAATGAAAATTCAAAATCTTAAATTTGGTGAGGCAGTAAAACATTTAGCTCAATTGGCTGGAATGCAGCCCTATATGTTCTCAAAACAAGACGAACAAAGAGAAAAAAAATGGAAAGAGTACCAATCAATCTTTAACCAGTATGTAGATTTTTATCATAATGAATTATTAAAAAATGAGAGTTATTCTATCGCAAGAGATTATTTAAAAAATAGATCTTTAACTAAAGAAGAAGTCAAAAAATTTAAAATTGGATACATAGAAAAAAATCCAAATTTCTTTGAAAAATTAAAAAATACTTATAGTGAGCAAACTTTAGTAGAAACAGGTTTATTTTATTTAGATGAAAAAAAGAAAATATATGTTGAAAGATTTAGAGGACGATTAATTTTTCCAATCAATAACATCTCAAGTCAACCAATAGCTTTAGGGGGAAGAATAATAGAAAAGATAGATTACTTGGCTAAATATATAAATTCACCTGAAACAAATTTTTTTAAAAAAGGATCTAACTTATATAATTTGGATCTAGCCCGAAAACTTTCTAATAAAATAGATAATATTTATTTGGTTGAGGGATATATGGATGTTGTTGGTTTAAGCAAAAACGGTATTGATAATGCAGTTGCTAATCTTGGAACTTCTTTGACTGATAAACAAATTTTAACTCTTAATCAGTTTTTTGATGATATTATTATATGCTTCGATGGTGATGAAAGTGGTTATAAAGCAGCATTAAGAGCAGCCGAGAACTCTATTAAAGAACTAAAACCAGAAAAAAATATTTCATTTTTATTTTTACCAAACAAGGAAGACCCTGACAGTTATGTTAATAAAAATGGCAAAGCTAATTTCATTGACTTTACTAAACAAAGTAAACTTTCTATACATCAATTTATTTTTAGTCATTATAAAAAACAAACAGAAAATAATCCTTCCTCTTTGGCAATTTTTGAAAAAAAATTGAGAAGTATTGCAAATACGATTAAGGATGATTTTATAAAAAAATATGTATTAGAATATTTTCTAGAAAAAATTGCTGAATTAACCCCCCATTCTAACCAAAATAAGAAAAAGTTTTTTGTAAAAAGAACTAAATCACTAGATACAACCAAGCGACATTTCAATGAAAGTCAATCATTGACAGGGGTTGAGCTTAAAGAATTTTCTTTATTATATCTAGTAATGAATAATTTAAATTTGTTACAGATAAATATACATTTAATTGAAAATATTAAGTTTTTTACTGAAGTTAATAAAAAAATATTTGAACTAATAATTGAAAAACTGAAATCTGGAGAGCAAACTTCAATTGAGGATTTAAAGTTAGACAATCAATTGTTAGAAAAAATAAATAAATTTGCCCCTATAAAACATATTCTTAAAAATCAACCTGTTAATGATCAAAAAACGATAGAATTGTTGGAGGATATCTCAAGAGATTTAATGAATTATGATCTTGAGTTTAGGATACAAGAATTAGAATCGAAGTTCTCAAAAGATATGAGTGAGACCACATTTAATGAGCTTAAAGAGCTCAAAAAAAAGCAGAATCTCAATTAATCCAGCTAATTTAGTCATGGATTTTTCCAGATTTGACATTATATAAGACTTCCAAACTTTTATTGCTGTGGAAAGAATTATAACAAAATCATTTGCTAGATTAATGGGTCGAGGAACTCACAGGGGTTTCATAACCTATGAGGAATTAAGTAAATCTCTTGGAAAAAGAAATTTATCAGATGATAACTTAGCCCAAGCATTTATTCATATTTTAGATGAAAATGTTTCGTTAGTTGAAAAAAAATCTGACTTTAAAGTTTTAAGAAAGAAAGAAAACTCAGGTAAAGAAGAAGGTAAGATAATAGAGAAAAGTGACGATCCCATCAGGATGTATTTAAGAGAGATGGGTGGTGTGGAACTCCTTTCTAGAGAAGGCGAAATTGCAATTGCAAAAAGAATTGAGGCTGGAAAAGATGTGATGTTAATTGCGCTTTCTCAAAGTCCAATAACAGCTCAACAGTTTTTTGAATGGAATGAAAAATTACAAAAAGACGAAATTTTAGTCAGAGAAATTATCGATATTGATACAAATTACATGGAAGATGAGTCAACTGGCCCAAGTGCAAAACAAAAAAATGCAGGAGAGACAGATAAAGAAGAAGGTTCTTCTGATGAGGATGATGACTTCAATCCCACTCTAGCTGCTATGGAAACTGAGATTAAGCCTAAAGTTCTTAAAACTGTTCATACACTAACTAAAGAATATACAAAATTAATAAAGTACCAAAAAGAAAAATTAGATTGTGTTTTAAATTCTCAAAATTTTTCATCAGCAAAAGAAAAAGGTCACGATAAAATTGTTAGTGATATTTTAGAAAATATCAAATCACTTCAATTATCCCCATCAGTTTTAGAGGAGCTTGTTCAAAGGCATTACGTTGAAAATAAAAAAATTATTTCTTTAGAGGGCAATCTTTTAAGACTTGCAATGGATCATAAAATTCCCAGAAGTGAATTTATAAAATTTTATATTGGAAACGAGATTAATCCAAATTTAAAAAAATTTCTGGATACTAATAATACATGGAAACAATTTTTTTCAAAAAATAAAGATGAATTCAAAAATATTAGAGAGAGATTAATTGAAATTAGTAATAAGCTTGGAATTTCAGTAACAGATTTTAAAAAACAAGTAAGCCGAGTTCAAAAAGGTGAAAAAGAGTCAAGAATTGCAAAAAAAGAGATGGTTGAAGCTAATTTAAGATTAGTTATATCGATTGCAAAAAAATACACAAATAGAGGTCTTCAGTTTTTAGATTTAATTCAAGAGGGAAATATTGGATTGATGAAGGCTGTAGATAAGTTTGAATACAGAAGAGGATATAAATTTTCTACGTACGCAACTTGGTGGATTAGACAAGCAATTACAAGATCCATTGCTGACCAAGCAAGAACTATAAGAATTCCTGTTCATATGATTGAAACAATTAATAAAATTGTACGAACTCAAAGATTAATTTTAAGCGAATTTGGAAGGGAAGCCACACCTGAAGAACTAGCTCAAAAATTGCGAATGCCATTAGATAAAGTAAGAAAAGTGTTAAAAATTTCAAAAGAACCAGTATCACTCGAAAAACCTGTTGGAGATGAAGAAGACAGTAGCTTAGGAGATTTTATCGAGGATACTAAGGCGCTGGCACCGTTAGAGCAAGCTATCAAGTCTAATCTTGGTGAAGCAACTACCAAAATATTGTCAACTCTGACACCTAGAGAAGAAAGAGTATTGAGGATGAGGTTTGGTGTAGGGATGAATACCGACCATACTTTAGAGGAAGTTGGATTACAGTTTTCGGTAACTAGAGAAAGAATTAGACAAATTGAGGCTAAGGCTCTAAGAAAATTAAAGCATCCAAGTAGATCAAAACAACTTAAAAGTTTTTTAGAAAGTTAGTACTGGGCCGTTAGCTCAATAGTAGAGTACTGCATTGACATTGCAGGGGTAGTTGGAGCGTAACCAACACGGCCCACCATTATTGTATTTCTTTAATTGATAACTTAAATAAAATGGTATAACTAATTTTATAATTTGGGCCTGTAGCTCAGTTGGTTAGAGCAGTACACTCATAATGTATTGGTCCCAGGTTCGAGTCCTGGCGGGCCCACCAAATCTAGTAATATTAACGTTTAGAAATAATAAATTTTTGTAAATTTTAACAAAAAACTTAGACTAAAGTCATTTTTTGGGTTTTTTTACTCCTGCCAATTTTTGTAGTAAATATACTTCTTTTTCAGATAAAGTTTCTTTTTTATTTTGTAAATCTTCAGCAATCTTATGTTTAAGGGTTATCGAAGATAAAAGACTAACTGTAGATGCAATTACAGTTAATATAATAAAATAAATGTATGAAGGTATAAAGATAAGCATTGCTATTGTGATTACAGTCCAACCAAAAAATATGCCTTTTTGAACTGTTCTTTGGCTGTTTAAATCTTTAATTTTTGTAAACTGAAAAAACAAAAACATAGAGAGTGCCATTACACCTGAGATCGCAAACCATAATGTAATAGTAATATCTGAAGAGCTACCACCTACAAAAGTATCATCCATAGCTTTTTGGACAAAATAAACTTTAAAGCCTTTATAGGCGAAATATGAAACAAAAATTATTGATGTTACTGAAGATATAATAAAAGATAACTTTGATGGTACATTCATTTTTTTCATAAGTTTGTGAAATTTAAAATACTAATTAAAAATTATTTAGAAGAAAAATCAGATAAATTTTTTAAAAGAGCTTCAATGCTACCATCATTTGAATTAATAATTGATGAAAACTCTTCTTTCTGAGTTCTTGCTAGGCTTAAACCTTCTATAATTAAATCTCTAATTAACAAATTTTCAGGATTTTTCGTATACACTCTCCAGTCAATTTTTACTTCAGGACGGCTATCTGTAGCAACAAGAGTGCTTGAAACTATAGTGTAATTTTCATTAAGTTTTTTTTTTGAGCTAACTTCTATTTCAGGATTAGAATATTCAGCAAGTCTGCTTGAAAAACTTTTTAAAAAGTATTCCTCAAAAACATTTATATAACTTGTTAATTGGTTTTTGCTTAAACCTTTTCGGTGAGTACCCAGTGAGTAAAGACCTATTCCTTTTATATCTACTGTTTCTTTGGCAATTTCTTTTAATTTTTCAACTCTTTGCTCCTTGGTAAAACTGCCACTTAATGTTTCAGCAGCTCTATTGACAGTAGATTGAATAAACACGTCTGCTTCTAAAGAATAAACATTAGAAGTGTTCAAACTGAAGAGTAATAAAATTAAGAGTAATTTTTTCATAAATAATTGAACTTATTTCTGAACTACTGACTATCTATTTCTTCCCAGTCCTCTTCATTTTTATATATAACTTCAATATTTCCTCTAGTTTGATTGTCAATTTTATTTTCTCTATCTTGCAAATATAAACTTTTCACTGAAGCATAAAAATCTAAAGAGTTTTTTTGAAGATTATCGATTGAATCAATATTATTTGCTCTAAACTCAATACCACTTAGAGCTTTAGACGTTAAGTAAAGACCTTCACTTAAAAACTCGTTATTTCCATGTGTTGAAGCATTGTACCAAGGATCTCCTCCCAATACATTAACAAAAGATCCAGCAGTGTCCCTAACAGTTGAAGGGCCTAAAACCGGAAGGACTACGTAACAACCTGGACCTACACCCCAGGCTCCTAAAGTTTGACCATAATCCTCTCTGACATATTTTGGAAAACCCATTTTGTTGGCTACGTCAACAATACCCAATATTCCAATTGTTGTATTAACAATTAATCTTCCAGTATTAATCACTGCAGTTTTTACATCTCCCTGTAAAACGTTGTTAGGGATTGTTATCAAAGTTGACAAGTTTTTTACTGCATTACTTGTACCTTTTTGTATTGGGTCTGGCAGTTTTCTATAACCTTTTGCAATTGGCTTTATAACAGTTTTGTCCAGACCTTGATTGAAAGAAAAAGTAGCTCTGTTAAGTTTTTCAAAACAGTCTTTTATTTTTTTAGGCTTTTCGTTTTCTGATAATATCAATTTACCATCTGACGCTGCAATCGCGTTAAATGATATTAATAAAAATGAAATTAAGGTTAATACAAATTTTTTATACATGGACATTATTTTATTATATTACAAAAAATGAATTATTAAATAACATTTAAAGTTAAAAAATGACTATAAAGTGTTTATAAATAGACAAAATTTATGCCAAAATTAAGTATAGATACAACCTTGAATTATTCACCAAATTTCGATGTAAAAAGAAGAAAATTTAAAGAAATTAAATTTCTTATTTATCATTACACAGGTATGAAAAAACAAAAAGATGCCATTTCGCAACTAACTAATATTAAGTCAAAAGTAAGCAGTCATTACTTTATAAAAAATAACGGAGAAATTTTAATTTTGGTACCCGATTTATATACTGCCTGGCATGCAGGTGTATCATCATGGAAAAAATATAAATCAATTAATAAGTATTCAGTAGGGATCGAAATTAGTAATCCGGGACATGATCATTCCTATAAGAGTTTTTCAAAAAAACAAATAAAATCAATTCTAAAATTAAGTGCTTATTTAATTAAAAAATATAAAATAAAATCAAATTTTATTCTAGGACATTCTGATATTGCTCCAGATAGGAAAAAAGATCCAGGTGAAAAGTTTCCTTGGAAATATTTATCAAAAAATAAAATTGGTTTTTGGCATAATTTAAATCAAAAAAAACTTTTTAAAAAAAGAAATCAACTAGTCAATCCGATAGAAAAAAATAAATTTATTAAAAATCTAAATAAAATAGGTTATTCAAAAAATATGTATTTTAATAAAAGTAAATATTCAAAAATATTGACAACGGCATTTCAGAGAAGATTTAGACAAGAACTTGTAAATGGTGTTATTGACCAAGAATGTTTAATTATAAGCAAAAACCTAATAAAAAGCTGATATAAATTTTCTTGATATTTTAAAGTTTAGCTATAAATTCAATGAGCCAGATAAACGACTTGTCGCTTTAACTTGTTAAAGAGGAAAGTCCGGGCTCTACAAGGAAACAGTGCCAGATAATACCTGGCGGGGGCAACCCTAGGGACAGTGCCACAGAAAATAAACCGCCATAACATGGCAAGGGTGAAAAGGTGTGGTAAGAGCACACCGGTTCTATTGGTAACAATGAACGCTGGAAAACCCCACTGGGAGCAAGACTAAGTAGAGATGACATTGTTGTAAAACTAAAAGCCTTCCTTGGCTAGTCATCAGGGTTAGTTGCTTGAGCTTAAGAGCGATCTTAAGCCTAGACAAATGACAAGTTTAAATGACAGAACCCGGCTTATAGTTTATCTGGCAAACTTTTTAATTCTCATACCAAAACAAAAAATTAATTTTTCTTTTTATGGCCTATAAATGAGTCATAAATGCTCGTATTGTAAGTCATCAAATTACAAAACTAAAAATAAATTAATTTTGATTTTTAATTAATATTTGAAATAAACTCCTAAAATATAGCAAATAATAGGTAAGATTCTCAGTTTGACAGAGATAGTAAATACCCATATATTCCCATATATTCCCAATTATGGAATTTAAATATTATAAAATTTATGTTTTTAAGTACTTACGAGAACAAATTAGACAAAAAAGGAAGAGTATCAGTGCCAGCTAGCTTTAGATCTCATCTTTCTAATTTAGGATACAATGGTGTTATTTGTTACCCTTCGTTTAATAATTCGTCTATTGAAGCATGCTCACAAGACAGAATAGAAAAAATATCCTCAGCAATAGATTCTTTAAATCCTTTTGAAGAAAAAAGAGATTTTTTTGCAACCTCAATTTTAGCAGAAAGTACTAATTTACAATTTGATAGTGAGGGAAGAATTTCAATTTCATTAAAATTATTAAGACATGCTAAAATTAAAAATAGCATGTTGTTTGTTGGTCAAGGTCAAACGTTCCAAATATGGGAGCCAACATCGTTTGAGAAATTTAAGGTAAATGCTAGAAAAAAAGCAAATTTAAATCGAGCGAACCTTAAATGGGAAAAACATTTAAACAACAACGAGGGGAACTAAGATGACAATTAACTTTAAAGCACCAGAGATAAAAGAGTTGCAGCCACGACTATTAGTTTTAGGGGTTGGTGGAGCAGGTGGAAATGCAATTAATGAAATGATCGAAAATAACATGCAAGGAGTTGAGTTTATTGCAGTTAACACCGACGCTCAAGACTTGAAACTTAGCAAAGCAAAATCAAGAATTCAAATAGGATTAAATTTAACCAAAGGTTTAGGCGCAGGTGCAAAACTTGATATTGGACAAGCTGCTGCTGACGAGTCTTTAAATGAAATTGTAAACACTCTCCAAGGTGCAAATATGGTTTTTATCGCTGCTGGTATGGGTGGTGGAACAGGCACTGGTGCTGCTCATGTCATTGCAAGAGCGGCCAAAGAATTAAATATTTTAACAGTAGGTGTTGTGACTCTCCCTTTTTTGTATGAAGGTCCTTCTAGAATGAGAAGAGCACAACATGGTTTAGAAGAATTACGAAAACACGTTGATACGATTATTGTTATTCCTAATCAAAACCTTTTTAAAATAGCTAACGAACAAACAACATTTGAAGAGTCTTTTAATCTTTCAAATAACGTTTTAATGCATGGAGTTCAAAGTGTTACAGATTTGATGGTAAGGCCTGGTATAATCAATTTAGATTTTGCTGATGTTGAAACTGTTATGGCTTCAATGGGTAAAGCCATGATGGGGACAGGAGAAGCTGAAGGTGAAGGTCGTGCAATGCAAGCTACAGAAATGGCAATTAATAATCCTTTAATAGATGATTACACCTTAAAAGGTGCCAGAGGTTTATTAGTCAACATAACAGGTGGTAAAGATCTAAAACTTTTTGAAGTTGACGAAGTAGTAAATAAAATTAGATCCGAGGTTGATACTGAGGCAGAGGTTATAATTGGAGCAATAACAGACGGAGAGCTTGAAGGTAAAATTAGGGTTTCAATTGTTGCAACTTCACTTGATGGTCAACAACCAGAGTCAAAATCAGTTGTAAATATGGTTCATAGAATTCATAATCGAAATCCTGGTTATTCAGATTTTTCTAATATTGGATCATCTGCATCTTTTAATTTTTCAAACACAACATCTTCAAGTCCAATTACTCACGGGGCTAATGCTTTAAAGCTGGAAAATGAAATAGTTCAGGACCAACTAAGTGATACGGCTCATACAAATGTTACAAATGAAGAGGTTTTACAAAGCTCAAATACTGAGACAGAAAGTGTTATTGAAGACGCATCGGTAAATGAGATGGAGAAATCTTTTACACAAGAAGCTATTGAGACACAAGATGAAACTAACGCACAAGAAGGTGTTGAAGAAAATATTTCAAACAATTTAAAAGAATTTGGGGTAGATTCAGACTCTCCTGATTTATTTAGCTCTGAGACAGAAAATTTAAGTCCAGAAGATTTATTGTCCTCTGAAAGAGAAGAAGAGGATGATCTTGAAATACCAGCATTCTTGAGAAGACAAAAAAATTAATGGTCTTCAAAGAAATAAATGGACGCCGCCATAACATCGAAAATGCAAAAGCATTATCCGGTGTTGCTAAAAGAAATTATTAGCATTATTTCCCCTCAATATGGCGGCACATTTATTGACTGCACTTTTGGTCAAGGTGGGTATACAAAAAAAATATTAGAATTTGATAAAACTAAAGTAATTGCGTTAGACAGAGATCCCAAAAGTGAAAAGGTTGCTTTAATGCTTCAAAAAAAGTTTGAAGATAGGTTTAGGTTTAAAAATATAAAATTTAGCCACTTAAATAATCTAAAACTAAAAAATGAAGATGTTAGAGGTGTTATATTCGATTTAGGATATTCTTATACTCAAATAAAAGACCCAAGTAAGGGTTTATCTTTTGACTCTGTCGGCAAATTAAATATGCAGCTAGGCTTAAATTCTTTTTCAGCTGAAGCAGCAATTAACAAATTAGACCAAAAAGAATTAGAAAAAATTTTTAAGTATTTTGGTGATGAGAAGGAAGGTAAATATATAGCTCAAAATATCCTTAAAGAGAGAATAAAAAAAATTATAGATACACAAGATTTAGTTAAAATTATTGATAATACAAAAAGAAGAAAAAATTTTAGAATTCATAATTCGACTAAATCATTTCAAGCTTTAAGAATATTTGTTAATAAAGAAATTAGCGAATTGATTTTTGGATTGATTAACGCTGCTAAAATTTTAAAAAAAGATGGGGTTTTAGCAGTGGTTACCTTCCATTCTTTAGAGGACAAAATTGTTAAATATTTTTTAAAAAGTCTTTCAGAAAATAAAAGTATCTCTAGATATACTCCTTTAACCGAACAAACTGATACACTTTTTCATTTAACAAAAAAAAAACCAATTACACCAAATGAAGAGGAGTTAAGTGAAAACCCTCCTTCGAGATCTGCGAAACTGAGATTTGCGATAAAAAAAACTGATTTTTTTGATTTTGAAACTCATATTGAGGATCAATTTAAAAATTTAATAGATATTGAAAAATTTGGAGACAAATTATGAAAAAAATTGTCTTAGTATCAGTCATTTTTTCATTAATTTTATTCACCACAATAATAAAAAATACAGCAAAACAAATTGAGGATGAATTATTTACTGTAAACGAAAATTTAAGAGTATTAGAAACTGAATATGAGAATATTTTGTTAGAGCATGATTATTTGAGCTCTGCTGAAAAACTACTTGAATTTCAATCTTTATATTTTGAGGATCAGCTAATTCAAAAGAATATAAAAAATATCAAAATTTATAATATTTCTAAAAATCAAAAAAATATAAAAAATTTAAAAATAACCAAAGAATAATGAATAAATCTAAATCAAATTTGACAATAGAGGATAATGAAAATGATTTTATACATAAAAAAAAAAAATCTGGACTAAATATTCAGTTTAACAGAGTAGCCTTTATTTTTTTTATTTTTTTTTTAATTTATACAATTTACTCTATTCATTTAATCAAACTTGGTACCCGCTATTCAAAAGTAGAAAAAAAAAATACTCCATTAATTAATGAGAAGCTTTATAGAGCTGATATTGTGGATACCAACGGTAATTATTTAGCAAAAACAGTAAATTCAATTGATATTGGTTTAAAAATATCTGACGTTATAAATCCAAAAAAATTATTACTCAGTTTAAATTTAATTTTTCCTAACAAAGATTTTGATGAAATTGAAAAAAAAATGAATCAAAAAAAATTTTTTTATCTTGAGAAAAAAGTCTCAGAGAAAAATTATGAAAAATTGATGAAACTTGGAGACAAGTCTTTGAAACCTGAGGAAAAGGTTTTGAGGATTTACCCACAAAAAAATCTTTTTAGCCACATTATTGGTCAAATAGATAATGATAATATTGGAATTTCTGGACTAGAGAAATCTTTAAATGAGCTTTTAATAAAATCTAGAAAACCCATCAGGCTGACAGTAGACAAAGATTTACAATTTCTAATTCGGGAAGAATTAATCAAATATCAAGAAATTTTTAAAAGTAAAGGCAGTGCCTCAATTTTAATGGATATCCATAATGGAAATATTTTATCTATTGTTTCCTTGCCTGACTTTGATCCTAATGAAAGACAAAATTTAAATGATGCAAGTTACATAAATAGAGTAACAAAAGGAACCTATGAGTTGGGTTCAGTTTTTAAGGCATTTACATTTGCAAGTGCGTTAAATGAAAAATTAATTAAACCAGAAACTGAATTTTTAAATCTTCCAAAATCAATCAATTGTTATGGTTTTCCAATAAGAGAATATGATAATGAAATTCCATCTGATTTAACTGCAGAACAAATCTTTGTGAGATCTGGAAATATTGGTTCAGTAAGAATCGCCCAAAAGGTTGGTCCAGAAAAATTCAAGTCATTTTTGCAACAAATAGGTGTTCTGAGTGATATTCAGTTTGATATAGAAGAGGTGGCACCACAAAAAAATTATAATTTTGGAAAATGTAAACTAGCAACAGCATCTTTTGGTCATGGTGTAGCCACTACAATTCTCCAACTCGCGAAAGGTTATGCAATTTTATCTAATGGTGGTTACGACATAAATCCAACTCTTGTTGATAATAATCTTAATAAAAATACCAAGAAAAAAAAATTATTAAATGACGGTGTTTCAGAACAGGTTGTAAATGCTCTTAGAAAAATAGTTAGTACAGAAGAGGGCACCGCAAAATTTGCAGATGTAGAATATTTTGAAATAGGTGGAAAAACTGGAACAGCAGATCAACCTAAAGATGGAGCATACTCACAAGCAAAAATAAATACTTTTGCATCTATATTCCCTACTTCAAATCCTCAATATGTATTTATAGTGATGTTAGATACTCCACAAAAAGCGAAAGATTACTATTATAAATACAGACATAGAAAAGGTGGATGGAAAGGAACTTTATATAACACTGCTGGCTGGACTTCCGTGGAAGTAGCAGGAAAGATTATAGATAAAGTTGGGCCCATTTTAGCCACAAAATATATAGAAATTAAATAATCATGCGTTTAGGGGATCACTTCCAAAAAATAAAAAAAAAATATCATAAAACTTTTTTTTCTGGGATTTGTTTTGATCATAGGAAAATAAAAAAAAATTATATTTTTTTTGCAATAAAAGGAAATAATTTAGATGGTAATAATTTCATACCATTAGTTATAAAAAAAGGTTGTAAAATAATTGTTACCGAGAAAAATTTTGATGAATGGAAAAATGGAGTTTTATATATCAACACAAAAAATATTAGAAAATTATTAGCTCAAATTTCGTTTAGTGTATTTAAAAAAAAACCAAAGAACCTAATTGCTGTTACTGGTACAAATGGTAAATCTTCAGTTTCAGATTTTTATTATCAAATTTTACGTCTCAAAAATAAAAAAGTTGCTTCTATAGGAACACTAGGAGTGAGATCAAAAAACTTTAATTTAAATTTATTAAATACCACTATTGATCCTATTTATTTAGGAAAAATTTTAAACGAATTAAAAAAAAGAAAAATAGAAAATGTAATTATGGAAGCATCAAGTCATGGGTTACATCAAAATAGATTAGATGGACTATTGTTTAATTCAGCTATATTTACTAATTTATCCCAAGACCATTTAGACTATCATAAAAATTTTAAAAATTATCTTAATGCCAAACTTTATTTATTTCAAAATCTAGTAAAAAAAGGTGGATTTATTATAACCGATGACAAAATACCTGAATTAAAAAAGATTAAAAATATCAGTTTAAAAAAAGAATTAAAATTATTTACCCTTAAAAATAAATTTTTCCAAATTGTATCCCATAGTTATAAAAATGAAACTCAAATATTAAAAATAAAACACGAAAACTTTATACATAAAATAAGAGTTAATCTTGTAGGAAAAATTCAATTAAAAAATATTTTGATGGCTATTATAGCAGCTTCAAAAAGTAATTTAGATTTAAAAAAAATATTTAGTGTTATTCCTAGACTATCTTCTGTTGAGGGTAGATTTGAAAAAATAGGAAAAATTAAAAATAAATCTTTAGTATTCCTTGATTACGCTCATACACCAGATGCCTTACAAACTTGTATTCTAAATATTAGAGAACAATTCCCTGATAAGCATATTTCTTTGCTCTTTGGATGTGGTGGTGACAGAGATAAAGGTAAAAGATCAAAAATGGGCAAAATAGCTGATAAATATGCGAATAAAATTTATCTTACTGATGATAATCCAAGACATGAAAGGCCTAAGAAAATTAGAAATGAGATTAAAAGGGGTATAAAAAAAAGTCAAATTATTGAAATTTCTAATAGAAAAGAAGCAATTGTAAAAGCAATAAATAACTTAAAGACAGGAAATGTTTTAATCGTTGCAGGCAAAGGTCATGAAAAAATTCAGCAGATTGGAAATAGACAAGTTGTTTTATCAGATAGGAAAATAATTTTAAGCTCAATTAAAAAAAAGAATTTTAAATTATCTAAAAATTTAAAATTAAACATTATTAATGAAAGATTTGATCAAAATATTCTTTCATCTAAATCGGTAATTAATAAAGCTAGTATAAACTCCAAGAGTGTTAAAAAAAATGATATTTTTTTTGCAATTAAAGGAAAAAAAAATGATGGTAATAAATTTGTTGAACAAGTAATTCAAAAAAAGGCATCAATAGCTGTAGTAAATAAAATTCAAAAGAAACTAGCTATTAATAAACAAGCAAGCTCAATAAACCCTTTAGGTTTGCTTACAGAAACCGCAAAAATTTTTAGGAAAAATATTTCTACAAATATTATTGCCATAACAGGCAGTTGTGGAAAAACTTCTCTAAAGGAATTGTTGGGTAACACCTTAAATAAAGTATCTAAGACAACAATTTCTCCAAAATCATATAATAATAAATATGGTGTTCCCTTAAGTCTTTTTAATATAAATCAAAATGATGATTATGGCGTTATTGAAGTTGGAATGGATAAAAAAGGAGAAATAGATCAACTCTCAAAAATTATTCAACCTGATATAAGTGTAATCACAAATATTAACTACGCGCATGCCAAAAATTTTAAAAACATAAGACAAATAGCTTTAGCAAAAGCTGAAATAATTAATAATACTAAAGATAATGGCTATGTAGTCCTTAACGCTGATGATGCTTTTTTTGGTTTACATAAGAAAATAGCACATAAAAAGAGAATCAAAGTATTATCTTTTGGAATAAACAATCAATATGCAGATATTAAATTACACAATATTATAAAATTCAAAAAAAAATATAAAATCTGTATTAAAATAAATAAAATTAAAAAAAATTTTATAGTTTCAAATGATTTTCAAAATCATATTTATAATATCTTGGCAGCGCTAACTGTTAAAAGTGTTTTTTTTAATATTTTCAAATTAGATAAAAATATATTTCTAAATTTTAGAACTCCAGAGGGAAGGGGAGATATAACTAAAATTAAAGTGAATAAAAAAATTATAAACTTAATTGATGAAAGTTATAATTCAAATCCATTATCTTTAAAGACTGCAATATTAAATTATGATAAGATCAAAACAAAAAATGCTAAAAAGTATCTCATACTTGGTGACATGTTAGAGCTGGGGCATCATTCAAAAAAACTTCATGAATCTATAGCACCAGTAATTAATAGAACAAATATTGATAAAGTTTTTGTTAAAGGAAAGGAAATCTCTTTATTGTATAATAAAATTTCTAATCTTAAAAAAGGTTCAGTTTTAAGAAATAAATTGCAAATAAACGATCTAATTGAAAATAACTTTGATAATGATGATTTCTTGATGATAAAGGCCTCAAATGCGACAGGTTTCAATAAGATAGTAAAAGAATTAAAAGGTACAAATTAAATGCTTTATCAATTTTTACTTAACTTTGTTGATACATTTGGTTTTTTAAATGTTTTCAAATACATCACTTTTAGAACTGGATTGTCTCTATTTACATCATTAGCTATTGTCCTAATTATTGGTGGACCTTTTATTAATTATTTTTCTAGCCAAAAAATTTTAAATCCTATTCGAGATGATGGGCCTGAAGAGCACATTGTAAAAAAAATTGGAACACCAACAATGGGTGGTGTAATTATTTTAATAGGTTTATTAGTTTCAGTTTTGTGTTGGGGGGACTTAAAAAATATAAATATTCTTTTTTGTATTTATATTGCTATTTCGTTTGGTGTTTTAGGTGCTTTTGATGATTATAAAAAAATTAAACATAGCAATTCTTCTGGTGTCTCATCAAAATTTAAAATAATTTCTCAGATTATTTTAGCAATTATAGGAGTCTGTTTTTTTGTTTATTATGTAGAGAATCAGAATATAACAAACTTATATTTTCCATTCTTTAAAAACTTAATTATTAATTTGGGATGGTTCTTTATACCATTTGCTGTGTTTGTTTTAATTGGTTCATCTAATGCAGTAAATCTAACTGATGGTTTGGATGGGTTAGCAACAGTTCCAGTTATTCTGGTTGCAGGATGTTTTGCGTTTATAAGCTATGTAACTGGTAACATTGTTTTTTCTGATTACTTACAAATACCATATATTGAAGGTACAGGTGAAATCTCAATTTTCTGTGGAGCTATCATAGGATCGTGCTTAGGCTTTCTTTGGTTTAATGCTCCACCTGCTAAAATTTTTATGGGAGATACTGGTTCTTTGTCTTTAGGAGGATCTCTTGGAGCAGTTGGAATAATAACTAAACATGAAATTGTTCTTGCAATTACAGGTGGACTTTTTGTGCTCGAAGCAGTTTCAGTGATGGTTCAAGTTATTTCCTTTAAATTAACTGGAAAAAGAATTTTTAGAATGGCACCAATTCATCACCACTTTGAAAAGAAGGGTTGGCCAGAGTCGACAGTTGTAATAAGATTTTGGATTATCTCTATCATTTTAGCAATGATAGGATTAGCGACCTTAAAGTTAAGATAATGAAAAAAATCAATAATATTTTTTTAAAAAAAAAAATATTAATTTATGGGTTGGGCAAAAGTGGAATATCTACTTATAATTTTTTAAAGCAAAAAGCTGAAATATACTTGTTTGATGATAATCTTCTAAATAATTTCAGACTTAACAAAAAAAGTCTTAGCTTTAGTAAAATACTTAAAAATGATTTTGATTTTATCATAATAAGCCCAGGTATAGACTCTTCCAAATGCAGATTATCAAAATATTTAAAGCAAAATTATTCTAAAATTTATACAGATCTTGACGTTTTTTACTCATTTTTTAAAAATGATAGCGTTACAATCACAGGCACTAATGGGAAATCGACTACTGCAAAACTTTTATATGATGTTTTAAGAGACCAAAAAAAAGATGTTAGGCTTGTAGGAAATATTGGAAATCCCGCTCTCTCTGAAAAAAAAATTACAAAAAAAACTTTTTTTGTAATAGAAGCATCTTCTTATCAGCTTGATTATAGTAAAATTTTTAAATCAAAATACTCAGTTATTCTGAATATTACACCTGATCACATTGAAAGGCACAAAAGTTTTAAAAATTACATAGAAGCTAAATTTAGTTTATTAAATTCGCAAACTAAACAATCTGTAGCTTTTGTAAAAGAAAATGATCCTGTTATCAAAAAAAAATTGAGAAAGAAAATGTACAAACAAAAAATTATTAAAATAGATACTTCTAACATCCCCACATTATTTAAAAAAATTAGTAATAAGTATTTCTTATCATTTGGTAATAGAGAAAATTTAATTTTTGTTCTAAAAATATGCCAAGTTCTTAAACTTAAGAAAGAAAAAATAATAAAAATAATAAATAAATTTAAAGGATTGAAATATCGGCAACAAATAGTTTTTAATAACAACAATTTAACTATAATTAATGATTCAAAATCTACTAGTTTAGCTTCATCAGAAAATCTTCTTAAAAACCTTAAAAGTGTTTATTGGATATTGTGTGGAATACCAAAGAAAGGTGACAAATTTAATCTTACAAAATCTCAATGTAAAAATTTTAGGATCTATATATTTGGTAATTATTATAAACAGTTTAGAAAAAATTTTAAGAATAAATTATTAACAAAAAAGTTTAATAATTTAAAACATATACTTAATCAAATATTTCTAGAAATTAAAAACAATAAAAGAAAAAAATATATAATTTTATTTAGTCCAGCAGGAGCATCATTTGACAATTTTAAAAACTTTGAGGAAAGAGGTTTTTATTTTAATCAAACAATTAAAAAATATTTAAATGCAAAACGATAGTTTTCTTTATAAATTTTATTATCAGTGGTGGAAAAATATTGATAAATCTATCTTTTTTATAATTAGTTTATTATTTATTATTGGTCTATTTTTTTCTTTAGTCTCTACTTCTTTAATAGCCTCTGATAAGCTTGATACAAATAGTTACTTCTTTTTTTTTAAACATCTAATTTATGTTTTAATTGGTATATTTATAGTTTTTATATTTTCTTCTTTTAGGAAAGAACAATTAATAAAATATTCAATAATACTTTTTTTTGTTTCCTTACTCTCTTTAGTTTTAGTTCCAATCATAGGTATTGAGGTCAAAGGTTCAAAGAGATGGATAGATCTATTTTTCTTACCAAGGTTTCAACCTATCGAAGTTCTAAAGCCTTTTTTGATAGTTTTTTTGGCCACCATTCTTTGTACTGAAAAAACTAACTTAACGATAAAATACTTATTAACCACTATAACTATTTCAATTATATCTTTTCTACTAATAGTACAGCCAGATATAGGTCAAACTTTGTTAGTGGTTTTCTCTTGGTCTGTCTTAATTTTTACATCAGGTATTAGTATATTTATTCTTTTATCTCTTTTCTGTTTAGCTATGATTTTACTGACATATTTAATTTTATATGTTCCTAGGTTTGACTATATACAGGGAAGAATTCTCTCTTTTTTCAATAGGGATTCTGGAACTCATAATTTCCAGTCAGATAAAGCAATAGACTCAATTACCAGTGGAGGTTTTTTTGGTAAAGGAATTGGAGAGGGTATACTCAAAAACAGAGTCCCTGAGGCGCATACAGACTATATCATCTCAGTAATTTCAGAGGAATTTGGAGTGGTGACCATAATGTTAATATTATTATTGTTTTTAATTTTCATTTACATGGTTTTTAAAAAAATCAGTTTCGAAACAGATGATAGAATTAAATTGATATTAATCGGATCGATAAGCTTAATATTGATGCAAGCAACAATTCATATTGGGGTAAATATAAGACTTTTTCCAACTACTGGTATGACGTTACCTTTCTTAAGCTACGGAGGCTCATCAATTATAAGTACATCTATATTAGCAGGAATTATATTAAATTTGACCAAAAGGAAAATAAATTAATTAATGAGAAAAAAAATTTTGATAACTACTGGTGGATCAGGTGGACATGTATTACCAGCTTTAACAATTTATGATCATTTAAAAAATGAACATGACTTATTGATTTCAAGTGATCAAAGAGGATTGAAATACTTTGAAACAGAAAAGCGTGAACCTTTTATAATTGATACTCCAAAACTAAATATCTCTATTTTTTTTCCTTTTGTAATTTTTAAAATATTTTTGTTAATAATTAAATCTTTAAGTATTTTAAAAAAAGAGAAAATATCTATTTTAGTTTCAACTGGTGGATATATGTCATTACCATTATGTATTGCTGCAAAAATATTAGGTATTAAAATATATTTAATCGAGCCAAATATGGTTTTAGGGAGAGCAAATAGATTTTTTCTAAAATTTTCAAAAATTATTATTGGATACTCAAAAAATATAAATGGTTTTCCTAAAAATTTTCAGAATAAATTAAGAATTCTTAAACCCATAGTTAGAAAAAAATATTATGAGGAACTAATGAACTTTCAAGATACAAAGTTATTTACTATTACTATTATTGGTGGCAGCCAGGGTGCCAAAATATTTGATAATTTATTACATCAGACTTTAGCAAAAGTTTCTAAAAGAGTTAAAATAAAAGTTATTCAACAAACGAGTGACAGTAATCAAAATTTTCTTATAAATTTTTATAAAGAAAATAAAATTGAAAATCATGTTTTTGTATTTGAAAAAGATCTCAATAAACTGTTAATTAAATCAGATCTTTGTATTACAAGGGGTGGTGCCTCAAGTTTAGCAGAATTATCGTTGTTAAAAGTGCCATTTATATCCATTCCTCTTCCATCAGCTATGGATAACCATCAATATGAAAACGCAAAATTTTATGAGGCTGAAAATGCTTGTTGGATTATAAATCAAAAAGATTTCGAAAAACAAAATTTCGAAGATCTTTTGCTCAAAATAATTAAAAATAAAGAGGAATATTTGATTAAAAAAAAGAATTTAGAAAATTTAAATTATCAAAATACATGGAATAATGTTAATCAAAATTTATTATCAATTTTAAATGAAAATTAAATTAGCAAAAACTGAGTTAATACATTTTATTGGTATTGGTGGTATTGGTATGAGTGGTTTAGCTCTAATAATGAAAGGCAAAGGTTTTAGGGTCCAAGGTAGCGATATCTCTATTAATAAAAATATAGAAAGGCTTAAAAAAGAAAAAATAAAAGTTTTAATTGGACATAAAAAACACAATATAAATAAGGCAACAATATTAGTTGTATCCTCAGCTATAAAAAAAAATAATCCAGAAATGATAGAAGCAATAAAGAAACAGCTGCCTATTTATAAAAGAGGTGAAATGTTAGCAAATATTGTATCTTTGACAAAAAATATTGTTGTAGTAGGATCACATGGTAAGACTACTACCACATCTCTAATAGCATCTATTTTTCAAGAAACAAGAATAGATCCGACAATTATTAATGGTGGCGTAATAAACTCTATAAATAATTCTGCAAAACTTGGTAAAAGTGAATGGTCAATATTAGAAGCTGATGAATCTGATGGCAGTTTTATTCATACCCCTCCAACTTACGCAATCATAACAAATATTGATAGAGAACACATGGACTATTATCAATCCATGGATAAATTAAATAAATATTTTGTAAACTTTGTTAACAAAGTTCCATCCTTTGGAAAAGCATTTATTTGCCTAGATAATAAAAATAACAGAAGCTTAATAAAAAAATTAAAAAATAAAAATTTTTATACTTATGGAACAGATGATAAATGTAATTTTAATATTAAAAATATTAAACAATTTAGAGAATACTCAGAATATGATTTAAAAATTAGATTACCTAATAAGAAAATTCAAATAATTAAAAAAATAAAAATTCCATTATTAGGCTTGCATAATATTCAAAATTCGGCAACTGCAACAGCCCTAGCACTTACTGTTGGCTTAAGTATTTCAAATATAAAAAAAGGTTTAAGAAACTTTAAAGGTGTGCAAAGAAGATTTAATAAAATTTTTACTTTTAATAATGTTGATTTTTTTGATGATTATGCTCACCATCCAACTGAAATTAAAGAAGTTCTAAATGGAGTAAAAAAAGTTTACTCAAATCATGAAAAAATATGTGTTTTTCAGCCACACAGGATATCAAGATTGAAAGATTTGAAAGCAGAATTTGCCTCTGCATTTAAAAACGCTGACAAAGTAATCCTTTTTCCAATTTACACTGCTGGTGAAAAAATAAAGTTAGGATTTAATTATTCTGATTTTGCAAAAGAGATAATTAAAAAATCTAAGGTACAACTATTTTTAGTGAGGGATAAATATGAATTAGCAAAATATATAAAACATAATATTTATGGAGATAAAATTGTAATAGGTATGGGAGCAGGTTCCATTTCATCATGGATGAGAGAAATGCCAAAATTTTTGTAATGAGTGATTATTTAAAAGAATTATCTTCAGAATTTAATGAAAATCTTAAATTAAATTATGATTTAAAGAAAAAGAATTGGTTTAATATTGGTGGCAAAACAAAGATTTATTATAAAGCAAAAAATTTAAAAGAGTTAATTCAGTTTTTAAAAAAGATTGATAATAAAGAAAAAATTTTCATTCTAGGAGGGGGCTCAAACACGTTAATCACAGACAATCAGTATGATGGTGTTGTAATAAAATTATTAAATAATTTTAATAATATTACTTTATTATCTGATGAAATTATTGTTGCTGGGAGCTCTGCTAGTGATAAATCACTGTCAGAATTTGCTGTCAAGAACGGTTTGGGTGGGTTTGAATTTTTATCATGTATCCCAGGCACAATTGGTGGAGGTATTAAAATGAATGCAGGATGTTTCGGAAGAGAATTTAAAGATATTTTAATTTCTATTCAAGCGGTGAATAAATCAGGTAAAGTTTTAACTATTCCAGCAAAAGATATAGATTTTAAATATAGAGACAGTGGATTATCTGATGAGCTTATATTTTTAAGTGCATCATTTAAGGGATACAAAAAAGAGAAAGCTTTAATAAAAAAGGAAGTTCAAAAACTAATTGAAAAAAAAGAACTAGCCCAACCCACAAGGATAAAAACTAGTGGTAGCACATTTAAAAATCCTATAAACCAAACAGATAAAAAGGTATGGCAATTAATTAGTGAGTCAGTGCCTCTTGAAAAATCTTTTGGAGATGCCTCAATTTCAAAGAAGCATTGTAATTTCTTTGTAAATAAAGGTAATGCTAAATTTGAAGATATGAAAAATTTGATCGAATTTGTAGCAGATAGTGTTTTTAAAAAAACTGGGATTAAGCTTGAAACAGAAATTAAAATTGTAGAATAATTTGAAAAAAAAAATATTAATTATTTCAGGGGGAATTTCAAAAGAGAGATCAGTTAGCCTTGATACTGGTTTACAAGTAGCAAACGAACTAAGAAGAAATTTATACAACGTTAAAATTTCTGAGCCAAATTATAATCTAGAAAAAACAATCAAAAAGTTTAATCCACATTTGATTTTCAATGCCTTACACGGGCAGTTTGGAGAAGATGGCTATATTCAAACTATATTAGAAATGCTCAAAATACCTTATACTCATTCAGGTGTAATTCCATCTGCAATTGCAATGGATAAAGAAATATCAAAAAAGTTATTCGCAAAATATAAAATTAATACTCCAAAGTTCTTTACATATTCATTCGACAAAAGAAATTCACAACTGGTTAAAGCAATCGACAGTAGATTAAAATTTCCGGTTGTGGTCAAACCATTAAATGAAGGCTCAAGTGTAAATGTATTTATTTGTACAAAGAAAAATATATTTAAAATTTTGAATTCGCTTAAAAATTATAAAAGGGTAATGATTGAGCAATTTATAGGAGGTAGAGAAATACAGGTTGCAATTTTAGGAAATAAAAAATTAGGGGCAATTGAACTAAAACCAAAAAGAAAATTTTATGATTATCAAGCTAAGTATAATACCAATGCTAAAACACAACATATTATAAAAATTGATTTGCCTAAGAAAAAATTAAATGAAGTATTAGAGATAGCACACAAGGCTCATAAAATAATAGGATGTAAAGGAGTTACTAGATCAGACTTTAAATATTTTAATGGTAAATTTTATTTATTAGAAATCAATACTCAGCCTGGAATGACAAAACTTTCTTTAGTTCCTGAAATAGCTGCTCATAATGGAATGAGCTTTTTAGAATTAATTGAATGGATATTAGAAGATGCGTCGACAAATAGGTAAAAAAATTTTAATTTATTTTTTTCTATTCTTAATAGTTGGTTCAGTTAATAATACCACGTTAATAAGAGTCCAATTTGAAAATATTAAGAATATTCAAATTTCAGGGCTTAGCAAAAATCAAAATATGAATCTTTTAAAAAATATTGAAAATTTAAATTTAAAAAAAATTTTTTATCTTAATAGAAATGAAATTTCTAAAATAATAAGCTCTAATAGCTTAATTGAAAATTATGAAGTATTTAAAAAATATCCACATACTCTAGATATCAGAATTGAAAAAACTAATTTTTTAGCAAAAATTAATTATAATGGAAAAATATTTCTTATAGGATCAAATGGCAAGTTATCAGATGTAAAATTTGCAGATAAAGAGGTACCGTTTATATTTGGCAAACCAGAAATTGAAGATTTTATTAAATTTACAAATACTATTGATAAATCTAAATTTTCGTTAAATGACACTAAAAATTTATATTTTTTTCCATCCAAGAGATGGGATTTAGAGCTAAAAAATAATATAATTCTAAAATTATCAAAAGATCACACTCTGCTTTCTTTAGATCAAGCTTTTGAAATTTTAAATGACGGTAATTTTAAAGATATTAAAGTAGTTGACGCAAGAATTAAAAACCAAATCATTTTAAATGACTGATGAATTAAGTTACGAGGTTTATTTAAGTATTTCTCAGAAAAAGTTTGTAATTTATTTATTAAATAAAGAAAATTTTAAAAATATACATATAGATGAGTTATACTTAGAAAGTACTGCAGATCAAATAGATTACAATCTACTAGGTAGTTTCCTTGATAATAATATTTTTAAAATAGAAAAATTAATTGGTAATTTTTTAAAAAGTATCAATGTAATAATCAAAAATAATTATATTTTAAATTCCTCTATTGGAATAAAGAAAAAAAACTATGGTGAAACAATTAATAAAGAATATCTTGAAAATTTATTGATTGAGCTTAAGGATTTATTTAGAGAAAACTATCAAAACAATAAAATTATGCATTTTTTAATAAACAGATATTTAGTTGATGGGGTAGATCACAAAACATTTGAAAAAGAAATTTACTGCAATCATATGTGTATTGAAGTAAATTTTATTTCTATTCCCAATATTTTAATTAAAGAAATCAGCAATGTTTTAGGTAAATATCAAATAAAAATAGACCGTTTTTTAGAGGAGAGATATATTAAAAGTTTTTTCGAAAGTAATTCTTTAGATTTATCTGTAATTGCCTTCAAGATACAAAATGGTCATAATTATAGTGAAATTAGTTTAGTTCCAAAAAGCCTTAAAAAGAAAGGTTTTTTTGAAAAATTTTTTCAATTATTTAGTTAATATCGTTTTATCTGGTAACATTAGTTGTTTTTAAATTTTGGTGGATACAAACTAATAATCCAATGTGTCTTATTTAACTCAAAAAACATTAAAAACCAATATTTCTTTCAGTGGTGTAGCTTTACATAGTGGACTTAATGTTAATGTTTGCATTAAGCCAGCTGAACCTGATTTTGGGATTGTTTTCAAAAGAGTTGATTTAAAATTAAATAATATAATTTACCCAAATTTTAATAATGTCACAAATACATCTTTAAACACAACGGTAGAAAATGAGTTTGGTGCAAGAGTTTCAACTATAGAACATTTAATGGGAGCTTTATTTGGTCTAGGAATTGATAATGCTTTAATTGAAATTGACAAAGAAGAAGTTCCAATTTTAGATGGTTCTGCTAAAGTATTTATAGATAAGATAATCTCATCAGGATTTGAGGTAAGCGACTGTCCAATCAAAATTATAAAAATAAATAAAGAAATAAAGTATTCAAATGGAGAAAGATTTATATCAATCAAACCTTCAACACTAAGTTTGGATATTGATTTTGAATTAAAATATAAAAATAATATTATTGGAAATCAAAGGAACAAGGTTAAAGTATACGAGGATGATTTA
>CABYBM010000008.1 GCA_902517175.1 uncultured Pelagibacteraceae bacterium
GAGTTGGCTTGTGCCATATCATGTCAGACTTCAAAAAATCCATTACTTGGTCATCGCTCATACCTGAAAAGTAATTCCAATTTTTATTGAATTCTTTTACATGCTCAAGACATAGCATTCTAAATTTTTTACTATTATCTTTTTCAACTGGCGCTTTATGTTCGCCAATTTCATTACAATTATTCCAGTCACAAATATTTTTCATGATATATAATAAATTATACTTATGGATATAAATGACTTAATTGCAATTGTAAAAAAAAAATTACAAACGCAGATAAATATTGAAGATATTAAAATTGAGGATAAATCTTTTCTACATAAAAATCATGCTGGGAATCATGAAGGTAAATTTCATTTGAAGATTAGTTTAATCTCTAGTGAGCTAAAGATAATGAATAAGATAGAAAGTAATAAGAAAATTTATAAAATTCTAGATAAGGAAATGAAAGAGTTTATTCATTCGATACAAATCTTAATTTTGTAAAAAAGCTTTTAAAAATAATCCTATTTTTTTTTTAGAATATTCTTTATTAATTATTGGGGCTCCAATTTTTCTAAGTAAAACCAAATTAATATTATTTGATCTATTTTTCTTATCTTTTGTCATGAAGTTCAAAATTTTGTTTATATCTTTTGGACTAAAAAATTTACTTACAGAAGACGGCAAATCAGAATTATCAATATGATCTATAATAGAAAAATAATCTTTTTTATTCATCATTTTTGTCTTAATACTGAAATTGAGTGCAGTTTTCATTCCAAGTATCACTGCTTCTCCATGGTTTAGCTCTTTACTAAATCCCAATGTTGCTTCATAAGCATGAGCAAACGAATGACCAAAATTTAAAATTTTTCTTAAGCCTTTTTCTTTTTCGTCCTTTTCAACTACAGCCTTTTTAATCTTACAACTTTCATAAATTGCTTTTTCAAGAAATGGAGAAGTTAGTTTTAAAATTTTGTTTTTATGTTTGCTTAAAAAATTATAAAATTTTTTATTACCAATAATTGAATGTTTTAAAATTTCTCCATATCCACAAACTATCTCTCTTTTAGGTAATGTGTTTAAAAAATCAGTATCAGAAATAACAAGATTGGGCTGGTAAAAACTTCCAATTAGATTCTTCCCGTATTTAGTATTTACACCAGTCTTACCACCAATTGATGAGTCAACTTGAGACAAAAGAGTAGTTGGTATGTTTATAAATTTAAGCCCTCTTTTGAAAAGACTTGCAGCAAAACCAGTTATATCACCTGTAATTCCCCCTCCAATGGATATCAAACAGTCATCTCTTGAAAAGTTTTTATTTAACAAAATTTCTAAAATTTTATTAATACTATTCATATTCTTATTTAATTCATTGGCTTTCAAATAATGTATATAGCTCGTTTTATTTTTTAAGGATTTTTTAATAGTAGAAATAAATTTTTTAGGAACATTACTATCCGCAACTAAAAGACATCTATTAAAATTAATTGAGTTAGATTTTATAATTTGAGAAATATTTGCAGATAATTTTTTTCCAATTAAGATGGAATATTTCTGTGTCTTTGTTTGTATATTTAATTTAATTTGCTTCATAAATTTTAATTATTTTATTAACTACTTCATTTTTACTTAAATTATCACATTTAATTTCAAACAAAGCCTTTGCATAAATGTTAGAGCGTTTTTTAATCAAATTAATTATTTGATCATCTGTTGAACTTATCGCGAGGGGTCTTTTTTTACTATTTTTTATTCTATCTAACAAAATATTATTATCCCAGTTTAGCCAAAACGAAACGTGACTTTTTAAAACTTCATTTCTAATGTTTTCATTTATAAAAGCTCCACCACCAAGAGAAATCACAGAGGAATGTAATTTTAAATTTTTAAGTGTTAGTTTTTCCTCAACTTTTCTAAAAAAAACTTCACCTTTATCAGAAAAAATCTTGCTTATTGATGTTCCTAATTTTTTTTCAATCTCATTATCAATATCTATAAAATTAAATTTAAGTTTTTTTGCAACCAGCAAGCCTATAGAGCTTTTTCCAGATCCCATCATTCCTAAAAATACTAGATTTTCTTTTGATTTCATAAGTTTCTTTATTGAAAAAACACAAATATGTCTTAATTTGAAATTATCTAAAGTTATATGCAATTTACTAAAAACACAAGTTCAGGCAAAGCTAGTATTACTGGAATAGTAATTAAATTAACACTTGGACTGATTGTTGTTTTAGGAATTGTATTTTTTATAAATTCGTTAGATTTCCCTGCTCCCAAAAAAGAAATAGAAAAAATTATTCCAAATGAAAATTTTAAAATTGTTAAATAAGAAATATTTTTCAGTTTTAATATTTTATTTATTATCAGGGGTAAATACATTTGCAGAAAACAAACCTGTAGATATCTGGAATTTAGAAAATAAAGAAAAAGATATTGTTGAAGAAACCAATATTTCTGAACAAAATCAAGGTACTAGTAATGGAAGCACTATTTATGACATGCAGTCAAAAAAAAAAATTGATCTAATTAAACTAGATCAAAATGTAGTGTCGAAAGAAATTAAAATTGTAGGATTATATGATCCAGCAGAATATGGGCTGAGTATTGATATGTGGTTAAATTCTGATGGCTCTAAGTTAAAAAGTCTTTTTGAAAATATAAATAAATATAGTCTCTCACAAGATGCTTCAGAAATAATGAATATTTCCATGTTAACGAATGCTTACTTTCCAAATCAAAATATTTCTGAGCAAGAGTTTCTGAAATTTATATCTGATTGGTTAATTAAAAACTCTAATCTAGACCTAATTGAGGAATATTTGTTAAAAAATCAGTCTATTGACTTGCACCCTGAGCTAACTAGGTTTTTAGTAGACACTTATTTATCTGACTCAAACATAAAAAAATCATGCGAAATTTTTTCTAATATTACAAAACCAATTGAAGATGACTATTTGTCCAAGTTCAATTTATATTGTTTAATCAATTATGGCAAAAATGAAGAGGCACAATTAATTTTAGATTTGAAAAAAGAACTTGGTTTTCAAGATGATTACTATGAAAATAAAATAAATTACTTATTTGGATATATAGAAGAAGTAGATAAAAAAATTTCTGAAAACTCTATTTTAGATTTTCACTTAGCACACAGAACTGATCCTGAATTTTCTTTTGAGCCAAATGTGGATACTCCAAAATTTATTTGGCAATATTTATCTGCATCCAATCTTCTTTTAAATATTCAAGATATAGAAATTACAGATATAGATAAAATTTCTACAATTGAAAAAGCAGTTAATGATAAAAATTATCCAGAAAAAGACTTATTTGAATTTTATAAAAAGTTTCAATTTAATATTAGTCAGTTTTTAAATGCACAAGAAGCCTATAAATCTTTATCACCAATAGAAGGCAGAGCACTATTATACCAACGAACACTTTTGACAGAGGAGCTAAATTTAAAGTTAGAGCTGATGAAAACTTTAAAAGATGCATTTAACAAGGATGAAATTGGCAATGCTTTTGATGAAGAATTAAAACGTTTTTTAAATCAAATTTCAGAAGATGATGTACCTTCAAATTATACAACTTTTTATAATAGCTATTCTAAAACAGAAAAAGTAAGTGATAAAAAAATTAAATTAAACAATAAAGTTTTGCATCAATCTAAATTAGTAAATTATTTTAATGGAGACTATGCGAAATCTCAGATCGAACAAGATCTTGAAAAATTTTTGAAGAAGATCAAAAAGGATAAAAAATATTTTTTATCCAAAAAAGATATTATTTTCTTAGAAGCATTGAAATCTGATGGAATTCAAATCTCAAAAAAATACGACAGTCTGTACGAGATTAACCAGTCAGAAATGCCTGCAGATATTCAGTTCATGATTGAAAACAATGAAATTGGCGCTTCATTGCTTAGGGTAATTGAAGTCATTGGCCCTGAAAAAATAGAAAATCTTGATGAAGATACTGTTTATTTTATTATTAATACTCTTAATCAATTAAATGTTGATTTAATTAGAAATAAACTTTTATTAAAATTTCTTCCTTTAAAAGTATAAAAATTAATTTTATTATTTATTCTATGAGCATTAAAGACATAATTACAGTACCTAGTGATACCTTAAAAAAAATATCAAAACCAATTGAAAAAGTTGGTGTAAATGAAAAGAAGTTAGCAAGTGATTTACTTGAGACAATGTATAATTCAAAGGGTATTGGTCTTGCAGCAGTACAAGTAGGCATATTAAGAAGAATTATAGTTATAGATGTTTCATCAAAAGAAGAAGAGAAAAAACCAATGTGTTTTATTAACCCTGTAATTAAAAATTTAAGTCAAGAAACTTCTATATATGAGGAAGGATGTTTATCTATTCCAGATACATTCATAGAAATAGAAAGACCAAAGATTTGTACAGTAGAATATATTGATATAAATGGTAAAATAAAAAATTTAGATTGTGATGGTCTTTTGTCAACTTGTCTTCAACATGAAATAAACCATTTAGATGGAAAACTAATTATCGACCATTTGTCAAAATTAAAAAGAGATATGATTATTAAAAAAATTTCAAAAAATAAAGAAAATCCTGATCGTATACTGGTCTAGTAATGATAAAAAAAATTCTTTTCATGGGTACGCCAATGTTTGCAGTACCAATTTTAAAATCTTTGTACCAGAATGGATATTCGATTTCATGTGTTTATACTCAGCCACCTCAAAAATCTAAAAGAGGACAAAAAATCAACAAGTCTCCTATTCAAGGAATTGCTGAAACTCTAAATATAGATTACAGATCTCCATCAACTTTAAAGGAAAATAAGGATGAATATGAATTTTTTAAATCTCTAAATATAGATTTAGCAATTGTCGTTGCTTATGGACAGATTATCCCAAGAGAATTTTTAAGTTTATCAAAAAAAGGATTTATAAATATACATGCATCTATTCTGCCAAAGTGGCGTGGAGCGGCGCCTATACAAAGAGCTATAATGAATTTAGATAAAGAAACAGGTGTAAGTATTATGAAAATAGAAGAAAAATTAGACACAGGTCCAGTTTGTAATACTTATAAAATAAACATCGAGAATAATTTTAACTCTGCTGAAATTGCTGAAAAGTTATCTTTTGTTGCTGCAGAAAAAATTTTAGATAATATTGATGACATACTTGAAGATAAAGCAACTTTTGAGGATCAAGATCATTCTAAAGCAACTTATGCTCCAAAAATTCAAAAGATGGAGGGTTTAATTGATTGGAAGAGTAATGCAGAAAATATTATAGGGAAAATAAATGGTTTATATCCGGTCCCAGGTGCTTTTTTTATATCAAGTGGTGAGAGATATAAAATTTTAAAAGCAGAAATCAGCAATGGGATTGGAAATCCGGGAGAGGTTCTTAATGATTATTTAGAAATTGCTTGTGGAGATAAGAAATCAATTAAAGTCACGGAGATACAAAGACAAGGAAAAAGGCCTCAAAATATTGGTGAATTTATGCTTGGTTCAAGAATTAGAAAAGGCCATCAGATTTAAATGTCGAGGTATCAAGTTCTTATTGAATATGTTGGAACAAGTTTTAGAGGTTGGCAGATTCAAAAAAAAGGCTCTACTATTCAAGGGTTAATTCAACAAAATCTATCAAAACTTTTAAAAGAAAAAATAATTCTAAATGGATCTGGCAGAACAGATGCAGGTGTACATGCTCATGCTCAGTCAGCTCACTTTGATTGTCAAAAAAAAATTTTGGACTTAACAAAATTTTTAAAATCAATTAATCATTTTCTTAACAATAAGGGTATAGCAATTACTCAAATTAAAAAAAGAAGTGAAAAATTTCATTCACGTTTTTCTGCTAAACAAAGAATTTATAGATATATAATTTTTAATCAAATAAGTGCTCCTGTAATTGAAAATGGAAGAGGGTGGCATGTGAGGAAAATACTAGATGTTGATTTAATGAAAAAGGGAGCAAAAAAATTATTGGGAACGAATGATTACTCAACCTATAGATCATCAAGTTGTCACGCTAAAAGTCCAATCAGAACAATTAAATCAATCAAAATAAGAACATTAAAAAATAAAATTGAAATAGAATTTAAGTCACAATCATTTTTACAACAACAAGTAAGATCGATGGTAGGTTGTCTAAAATATTTGGGTGAGAAGAAATGGGATTTAAAAACTTTTGACAAAGTATTTAAATCTAAAAAAAGAGTACTGTGTGCTCCACCAGCACCACCTGAAGGGCTTTTTTTATATAGAGTTGTTTATTAATTTTTTCTTATTACTCATTGTAAACTTTTTATTTATTCTCCATCTAGACTCAGCTCTTACTATATAGCCACAACAGTTTTTAGCTTTGCATTTGCATGGAAATTGTTTGTAATTTTCATCGTAACCAAATCCGTAATCACAGGTAAATTCCTCACCCTTTTTAATATCCTTTATTGCTTTAACCCAAATTTTTAGTCCTTTACCATCATAATCACAATTATTATCACATGAATGATTGATTAAACCTGCGGTATTCCATGGAAAATCTCCATCCAGATCATATCTTTTATTTATAGTAAATAAATAAATGGGTTTACTATTATCGTATTTATTAGATTCTTCAGTTTGTTTTTTTGTGATTAATTTACCGATGTAATCAATTACCTTAGTTCCAGCTTTAATATCTTTTGTTGCATAAAGTCCTCTTCCTTTTTTATCTATAGCTGACTTTTTAATTCTGTACAGTTTCATTTAGATTGTGTTTAGATATTTATATTAAATTATCAATTAAATTCCATGAGAGCATCAACATGTCTCTTGGTGCTTTCTTGCAAAGCTTTAAGATCATATCCACCCTCAAGTATTGATATGACATTTCCATTACAAAATGGTTTTGAGACCTCTAATGTTCTTTTGGTAATTTTATAAAAATCCTCAGAAGTAAGCTGCAGTTGGGCCAAAGGATCATCAATGTGTGCATCAAAACCTGCAGAAAACAACAAGAATTCAGGCTTAAACTCTCTTACTTTATTTAAAACATTTTCGTAAGCTCTTAAATATTTTTCTGCAGATGTTCCAGCTTCAAGGGGGATATTTAATACGTTGTTAAAATCACCCTTTTCTTTTTCAGAGCCAGATCCTGGGTAATAAGGGTATTGATGGGTAGAAATAAATAAAACTTTTTCGTTATCATAAAAAATGTCTTGAGTACCATTTCCATGGTGAACATCAAAATCAATAATTGCGATTTTATTATATTTGTATTTTTCGATTAAGTAATTTGCACCAACAGCAACATTATTATAGATACAAAAACCCATTGCTTTCTCTTTTTCTGCGTGGTGTCCCGGAGGTCTTACTGCACAAAATGCATTTTTAAACTCTTTTTTCTGCACCCCATCAATTGCAGTAATAATTGATCCTACAGCATCTTTGGAAGCGTCTTTGCTACCAGGAGAAACTATGGTGTCTCCATCAAGAAAATTATATCCTTTTTTTGGAAAAGATTTATTCACTTGATCTATATAATTTGAGGTATGAGTTTTAATCAAAAAAGATTTCTCAAATTTATTTGGTTTTTTCCAAATTAGGTTTTTATTGTCTAATTTTTTGAAATTATCTATTACAGCAGTAACTCTATCAATTTTTTCAGGATGTCCGTCCCCGGTATTATGATTTTGGTATGTATCTGATGTAATTAACCCGGTTTTCACTTAAAATAATTTTTCAATATATTTGAATAAATTAAGGTCAATTTTTTTAGATCTGACAACGAAACTGCCTCATCTACTTTATGCATAGTTTTACCAACCAACCCAAATTCTAAACAAGGTGCAATTTTTCTTATAAACCTTGCATCTGAGGTTCCCCCTGTTGTTGAAAGCTTAGGTTTAATTTTTGTAATTTTCTTAATTACATTTTGTATCATAAAAGTTGTTTTATTAGGATTTGTTAAAAAAGCTTCTCCCGATACACTATATTCAATTTTATATTTAGATTTATTTTTAGCTGATATTTTTTTAATAACTTTATTTATTTTCTTCTTAAGTGAGGAAGAGGAATGTTTATTATTAAATCTTATATTAAATGTAGCTGTTGCAACTCCTGGAATTACATTATCAGCGGTGTTATTAATATTTATTTTCGTTATTTCCAAGTTAGTTGGTTGAAAATCTTTAGTTCCTTGATCAAATTTGATATCTTTCATTAATTTAAGAATTTGTACAAGTGCAGTTGAAGGATTATTTGCTCGATGAGGATAAGCTACGTGACCTTGCACTCCAGTGATAGTTAGTCTACCGTTCATACTTCCTCTTCGCCCAATTTTAATCATTTCACCTAATTTACTTGGGTTGGTTGGTTCACCTACTAAACAAAAATCAATTTTCTCTTTTCTTTTTTTTAAATACTCCACAACCTTTTTGGTCCCATTAATAGCAACACCCTCTTCGTCCCCAGTAATCAAAAGACTAATTGAGCCACTAAAATCAGAGTAATTTTCAGTAAAATTACTAATTGCTGAAACGAAAGCTGCTATAGAGCTTTTCATATCATTTGCACCTCTTCCAATTAAATGTCCTTTTTTAATTGATGGTTTAAATGGATTAACTGTCCAGTCTTTAAGATTTCCAGCAGGCACCACATCTAAATGACCCGCATAACAAAAGTTAGGGCTTTTATTACCAAGCCTTGCATAAAGATTTTTTACTGGTTTGCTGTCTTTTTCTCTAAATTCAAGTACTTTAGTTTTAAAACCAAGTTTTTTTAGTTTTTTTTCTAAAAAATTCATTATTCCTGCATCAACAGGAGTTACTGATGGAAACCTAATTAGCTCTTTAGCTAATTGAAGTTCATTGATTTTTTGCATTTTTATTCTCTCAAAAGATCGTTTACTGATGTTTTTGATCTAGTTTTTTCATCAACCTGTTTAATAATTACTGCACAATAAAGTGATGGTGCTGCTGGATTATTCTTATTAGGTAAAGAACCAGGTACAACAACTGAATAAGGCGGTATTTTTCCATAAGTAATTTCACCAGTTTTTCTATCAACTATTTTTGTTGATTGACCGATATACATTCCCATACTTAATACAGACCCTTCTCCAACGATTACACCTTCAACAACCTCTGACATAGCACCAAGGAAAACATTGTCTTCAATTATTGTGGGTAATGCTTGAGCAGGCTCTAGCACACCTCCGACACCTGAACCAGCTGAGATATGACAATTTTTTCCAATTTGACTACAACTTCCAGCTCTTGCAAAAGTATCAATCATAGTGCCTTCATCTATGTATGCACCAATATTGACATAGCATGGCATCAATACAGCATTTTTGCCAACGTAGGATCCTTTTCTTACTGGTGAATTTGGTACCATTCTAAAACCAGCTTTTTCATGATCTTCTTTACTCCATCCTGCTGTTTTTCCTTTTAAGAGATGAGCTTTGTCATACCAACTACTATATGGACCATTTAAATTCTCCATTGGGTACATTCTAAAACTTAACATGATTGCTTTTTTAAGATATTGATGAGTTGTCCATTCACCATTAATTTTTTCAGCAACTCTGACTTTACCACTATCTAAATCATCAATAATTTGATTTACAGTATTCTTTAAATTTTCATCTGAAACCAGGGTTATTTGATCTCTTTTTTCCCATGCTTCGTTAATAATATTTTCTATACTCATAATTTTATGTGTTTTTTAATAACCTTATTTCTTTTAAAAATAAAGAAAGATTTTCTATTTTATAATCAATGTATTCTTTATCTGACTCTTTTTTACCCCAGTATTCATCATTGATTAACCATGCAGTTGTTGCTCCTCTTTCTTTTCCAATGGATAAATTTTTTGCAATATCCTCAATATAAAGTGTTTCTTTTGGATCTATTTTGAATTTTTCTAACATCAAATCAAAAGCTTTTGCTGCAGGCTTAGGATTATATTTGGCATCTACTATGTCAAAAACATTCTCAAATTGATCATCAATACCAAGTGATGTGGTTATGTTTTTAACATGTTCTTTGCTTCCATTAGTAAAAACAAATTTTCTTAAATTTGTGCTTTCAAGCTCTTTTCTTAAAGTTTTATCTTTCTCCAAGAAAGATAAATCAATATCATGGACATAATCTAAAAATTCTTTTGGTGGGATATTATGATGAATCATTAAACCATTAAGACTGGTGTCATATTTATGAAAATAACTTCTCTGCAATTCTTTAGCAACTTTTAAATCTAAATTTAATTTTTTAGATATATATTCTGTCATTTTTTTACTGACCTGACCGAATACTGCTTCTAGATCTTGATATAAAACTCCATCACAATCAAAAAGTATATTTTTAATATGCCCTAATTTCATCATCTTCTAATTAACGTACCTGCACCTTTATCAGAGAATATTTCCCATAAACATGAATGTTTTTTTGTGCCGTTAATTATACCAACTGCAGTTACTCCATTATTTACAGCATCTAAACACGCATTAATTTTAGGTATCATGCCTTCAGTTATAGTCTCATTTTTAATCATTTCTAAAATTTCTGAGGAAGATATTTCCTCTATAAGTTTCTTTTGTTTATCAAGGACACCATCAACATTTGTCATTAGTAATAATCTTCTAGCTTTTAAAGATTTAGCTATCGCCATAGCAGCAGTATCACCATTAACATTGTAGGTATGATTATTTTTGTCTAAGCCTAATGGCGAAACAATTGGAACTTTATTTTGTTTTAGAATATTTAATATTGTATCTTTATTAATTTCGGTTGGTATCCCTACAAAGCCTAACTCTTTTGCTTCAGGTTTTACCTCTATAATATTATTATTTTTTGTATGTATTGAAATACCTTCAGAGCCCCTTTTTTTTAAATTCTGAAGAATATCATCGTTAAAATCGATTAAAACAGACTCTACAATATTTATTATACTTTTATCAGTAACTCTTAAACCTCTAATAAATTTTGATTGAATATTAGACTTCTCTAATTCTCTTTTAATTCTTGGCCCACCACCATGAACAACTACTGTAGAAAGACCTAATTTATTTAATACATATAGATCTGTTATAAAATTGTTAAATACGTTTCTATCAATTAAAACATTTCCACCATATTTAATTACAATTAAGTCATTTTTATATTTTTCAATATATTTATTAACTTCACTTAAAGGTGGCCCATCTTCGGGCAATATATTTTTTAGATCCATGTGTTGTTAACTATTTAAATTATTAGGTTACAGTTTTAACTGTTGTACGCTTCATGATGAAGACCTGTTGTGCCATAGTTAAAATATTATTAACTGTCCAATAAATTACTAACCCTGCAGGGAAAGGAGCCAATATTATTGTTAAGAAAAGTGGAAAGAACATAAATATTTTTGCCTGCATTGGATCTGTAGGTGCTGGGTTAAGTTTCATCTGTACAAACATACTGATGCCCATTGCTATTGGCCAAGCTCCAATCATTAAAAATGATGGAACATCATATGGTAGCAACCCAAATAGATTAAATAATGAAGTTGGATCTCTTTCTGATAAATCTTGTATCCATCCATAGAATGGCATGTGTCTCATTTCGATAGTCACAAATAATACTTTATATAAAGCAAAAAAAACTGGGATTTGGACCAGAATTGGCAAACATCCTGACATGGGGTTAACTTTTTCTTTCTTATATAGTGCCATCATTGCTTGCTGTAATTTCATCTTATCATCTTTATGAAGCTCTTTAAGTCTTGTCATTTCAGGAGTTAATGCCTTCATTTTAGCCATACTTCTAAATGAGAAATTTGCTAATGGGAAAAATGCTAGTCTTATGCAAATAGTAATTGCTATGATTGCTAAGCCATAATTTCCAAGAAGTTTGAAAAAATAATCTATTCCAAAAAATAATGGTTTGGTTATAAAATACAAAAATCCCCAATCAATTGTTAGGTCAAATTTATCTATTTTTAGAGACTCTGCGTAACCATCAATAACATCTACTCTTTTAGCAGCTACGATGATCTGCATTTTATCTTCAATAGATGAATTGCTATTTAGCTCGAGAGGCTCAGTTGCTACAAAATTTACTCTAAATTTATTTTTATAATCAAAAGTAGTTTTGAACTCTTTTCCTTTTGGAGGAATTAATGAAGTTATCCAGTACTTATCTCCAATACCAAGCCATCCTTTTTGAGCAGTTCTTGAGAATTTTTTTTCTTCAATATCATCATAATCTTCCTCAATAAGCTCATCATCAAGTGTTGCAACTAAACCTTCATGAAGTATATAAAAATTTGTAATTTCAGGAGCTTCATTTCGAATAATTTGTCCATATGAATAAAAATCGTATTTGTTGTTTGTAGAATTAATTACTCGTTGTTTAACTGTAAATAAGAACTTATCATCAATTGATATTTCTTTTTCAAAAGTAATACCCTGATCATTCGTCCATGTTAATTTAATTGGGGACTCTGCGGTTAATTTTTTATTCCCTGATACAGACCAAATTGAATTAGAATTTGGGATTTTAACATTTTTATCAGTTGTTATAAATCCACTCTCTATCAAGTACCCTTCTTTAGCATTTCTTGGTGCTAATAAGTTTACCTTTTCATCTCCGTTTAAAACTACATTATATTCTTTAAAAGTTAGGTCATCTATCGCAGCTCCCTTCAAAGATATTGAACCAATTATACTTTGATTTTCAAACTGAATTCTTTCACTTTCACTTAATGCCTGTTCTCTTGAAATTTCTGTAATGTTTTCTTTTTGATCTAAACTAGGAGCATCTGAACTTTGTTCAGTTTTATTTTTTTCAGCTATGCTCTCCTGAGTTACTGGAGGAGGCGCAAAAAAAAGGGTGTAAAGTAAAATAACGGCTGCGGATAAACTTATGGCAGCTATAATATTTCGGGTCTCCATTATTTATTATCCTTTGCTTCTTTTTTTACAGGATCAAATCCCTCTCCTCCTCCTAAAAATTTAATTGGATGACATGATAGAATTCTTTTAATACTCTTGAAAAGACCTTTAACAAAACCAAATTCCCTTAAAGCATCAATGCTATATTCGGAACATGTAGGCAAGTATCGGCAAGAGTGTCCAAATATAGGACTAATTAGATATTTGTAACCCTTAATAAGTTTAATTAATAATTTAGTAAATATATTCATTATTTAATTTTTTCTAAGTCTTGAAATAGGGTTTCTTTTATATTTTTGTATTCATTATTTAACATACTCTCCTTTGCAAGAACAAGGATAGAAAAATCAAAGTTTATTGATATTATTTTAACTGCATCGTTGACAATACTTCTTAACCTTCTTTTAATTTTATTTCTTTTAACTGCATTTCCAATTTTTTTTTTAACTGAAAAACTTATATTGAGTTTTTTATTGTCTTTATGGGGCAATTTTCCAAAAAAAATAGTCACATACTTATTAGAAATTTTCTTTTTTTTTAAAAGACTTTTAAATTCTTCATTCTTTGAAAGAGCAAGGATTTTGCTTTTCATTTATTTAAACAGAAACTGTTAGTGACTTTCTTCCCCTAGCTCTTCTTCTGGCTAAAAGTTTTTTACCACCTTTTGTTTTCATCTTTGATCTAAAGCCATGTTTTCTGGCTCTTTTGACATTCGAGGGCTGGTATGTTCTTTTCATAATAAGTGGTTAATTTTTAATTAAATTTCGCCCTTTATAGTAATTAAATATATAAATAGCAAATAGAACATTTTATAAATAGCTTTGTTATTAATGGAAAAATCAAACAAATTTAAATTTTTTATAGGTTTAGTTTATTTAATACTAATAAGTTTATTCTTATTTTTTTTGTTCTCTAAATTTAGCATTCAGGAACTTACCTCATATGATTTTATAAGAGAAAATAAATTATATTTTTCTGAATTAAAAAAATCTAATCTAATTCTGATATTTTTTATTTTTTTGGGTTTAACAATTTTATGGGTATTTCCTCTTTTAGGTTTTGGATCACCCGTTGCTCTAATGGGTGGGTTTATTTTTGGAAAATGGGTAGGTACATTAGTAGTTGTATTAGGAGTGAGCATTGGAGGAACTTTGCTCTACATGTTTGGTAATTACTTTCTAAAAGACTTCATAAGACAAAAATTTTTAGAAAAATATAAAAATCTTGAAGTTAAATTTAAAAAATCAGAATTTATATATTTGCTTATTTATCGTATCGTGGGAGGCATACCCTGGCAGATAAGCTGCTTATTACCAACAATTTTTAATGTTAAGGTTAGTAATTACTTTATCGCAACCTTAATAGGTATTATTCCTTCAACTTTTTTAATAGCTTCAATTGGAAGTGGATTAGAAAAAATTATAAATGAAAATACACAAACCCCTGGTGTAATGGATATTATTTTTTCTCGTGAAATTTATATCCCTCTTTTAATATTTTTTAGTTTAATTTTAATATCTATTTTATTTAGGAAATTTTTTTATAAAAAATAGTGGTGCTCCCACCCTGTACTGACCAGGGAACTAGTCATTACCAATGACTTGTTATGCCATTTAACTACAGGAGCATAGAAACAATTTATATTTTGTGGATAATAATGCATTTTTTTCAAATTATTGCCTTAATTTTTTGACCAATATGATTTATATCTATTTAAGAAAATGTTATGGGAATTCACTACGATTATAAGTCAACCAAAGGCAATAAGCTTATGGAAAAGCAAGCTAAAAGAGAAAAAAAGCTTGCTGAAAAAAAAGCTAAACGTTTAGCAAAAGAAGGCCCAAAACAAGAAGAGCCTAAAATTAAACCTTTAGATCCTAACAAGCCAATATCTTTAGATTATTTGACAAATCCGAATAAAGAATGAGTTCAAAAGATAAAAATGAGCGTTTAAGTCTAGCTCTTAGAAAAAATTTGAAAAAAAGAAGGATTTTCCAAAAAAAAACTAAGAAAAAAAATAAATAATGACAGTTCTCTCTGATAAATGGATTAGAAAAATGTCCAAAGAACACAACATGATTTCACCTTTCGAAGAAAAACAAGTAAGAGGTAAGAGTATTTCATATGGACTTTCATCTTTTGGTTATGACGCAAGAGTATCAGACGAGTTTAAAATTTTTACAAATGTAAATTCAGAGATTGTTGATCCTAAAAATTTCAAACCAACAAATTTTGTTACTAAAAATGTATCTGAATGTATTATTCCACCAAATTCATTTGTTTTAGCAAGAACTGTAGAAAAGTTTAAAATTCCTAATGATGTATTGGTTATTTGTCTAGGCAAATCAACATATGCAAGATGTGGTATCATTGTAAATGTAACTCCATTAGAGCCAGGGTGGGAAGGATATGTTACACTTGAATTTTCGAACACCACACCCCTACCTGCAAAAATTTATGCAAACGAGGGTGTTGCACAATTTATTTTCTTAAAAGGAAATGAAAAACCAGAAGTGACTTATGCGGATCGAGATGGAAAATACATGGGTCAAACTGGGGTAACATTACCCAAAGTTTAAATATGCAAAGACTAGAAGTTCTTGGAGCAAATAAGCTCAAGGGACAAATAAATATTTCAGGATCAAAAAATGCGTCATTACCAATTTTGGCTGCAACATTGCTTTCAAAAAATAAAATAACTTTAAAAAATTTACCAAAAGTTAAAGATATAGAGACAATGATTAATTTACTTCAATCATTAGGATCAATTACAAAATTTACCAAACAAAGTCTTGTTATAGATAATTCAAAACAAAAAAAAGTTTTTGCATCTTATAATTTAGTAAAAACTATGAGAGCTGGAATATTGGTACTTGGTCCATTAATTGCTAAGTTTGGAAACGCAAAAGTTTCACTACCAGGTGGTTGTGCAATTGGTACTAGACCTGTTGATATTCATCTTAAAGCCTTATCAAAACTTGGAGTTAAATTTAAAATTTTAAATGGATATGTTCATGCTAATGCTCCAAAAGGACTAATAGGCACAACAATAAGTTTTTCAAAAATTTCTGTTGGTGCTACCGAGAATTTAATTATTGCTGCTTGTTTTGCGGAAGGAAAAACTATTTTAAAAAATTGTGCAATTGAGCCCGAAATAAAAGATTTAGTTAATTTTTTATTAAAAATGGGTTGCAAAATTAAATGGATTGGTAAACGTTCAATAAAAATCTCTGGAGCAAAAGAAATTAAAGAAATTAGTTATTCTGTTATGTTTGATAGAATTGAAGCTGGAACATATTTAATCGCAGCAGCATTGACAGAGGGAAAGTTACAAATAAAAAATGTGATACCCAAAATAATCAAAACTGAAATCGATATTTTAAAGAAAATTGGTGCTAAAATAAAAGTTAATAACGATAAGATAAACATAATAGGCAATAAAAAGATAAAAAGTTTAGAAATTAAAACAGCTCCATATCCAGGTTTTCCAACTGATTTACAGGCCCAAATAATGGTTTTGTTATGCAAAGCAAATAAAAAATCAATAATCAAAGAGGATATTTTTGAAAATCGATTTATGCATGTTGCTGAACTAAACCGTATGGGAGCACAAATTTTAACTGAGGGAAACAAAGCTGTTATTCAAGGAAATATAAATTTTGCACCTGCTGAATTGATGGCCACAGATTTACGAGCATCAGTTTCATTGGTCCTTGCTGCTTTAACAGCTAAAGGAAAATCAGTTATCAATAGAATTTATCATTTGGATAGAGGTTACGAAAATATAGAAAAAAAGTTAAAAAAGGTTGGGGCAAAAATACGTCGAATAAACTAATGGAAAAAAAATATCTAGCAAAAATTATTGCAAATGATCAAGAGGGTTTACAAATGATTTCTGCATGCAGTGCTGGGGCAAAGGTAAAGGTTCTTGATATAAAATATCTTGCATCAAATAAAGTATTTTTGCTGTCAATAGAGCGAACAAAAGTTGAAACTGGCCAAGATAGTAAAAAAATCAATAGTATTTGTAGGTTTGATTTCGTTGATAAAGTAAAATCTAAAAATATAGATCAGTCAAATCAGGAATTAGTTTTAGAATTAATTGGAATTGATTATTTGAAAAATAATACTGAATATGAAATAAGCTTAATTTTCAGTAACAATGCGCACATTGCTTTGACTACAGAAACAATTGAAGTAAGACTAGAAGATCAAAATGAAATTAAAGATTAATGAAAATACTAAATAGCACTAATAAGAATTTTAATAATTCTTTAAATAAATTACTTTTACAGCGAAAAAAAAAGGTTCAATCTAGCTCTATCTCAGTGACCAGTATTGTTAGAGATGTTAAAAAAAATGGTGATAAAGCTTTATTGAAATATGAAAAAAGATTTAATCAAAACAGAACTATTGTTCCTACGATAAATCAAATTAATAATTCAATAAAATCTTTAGATCAAAAAGTAAAAAAAGCAATTGATACTGCTTATGATAGAATTTACAAATTTCATTCTCTTCAAAAATTCAAAAATATTTCTTTTATAGATAAGTTTAAAAATAAACTTGAATATAAATATTTACCAATAGACTCAGTTGCAATATATGTCCCTGGTTCTTCAGCATCTTACCCATCAAGTGTTTTAATGAATGCTGTCCCGGCAATTGTTGCTGGTGTTAAAAGATTAATAATGATTAACCCTGGTTTTAAAGGAAATCAAAATCCAGCAGTTTTGTATGCAGCAAGAAAATGTAAAATAAAAGAAATTTATTCTGTTGGTGGTCCTTCTGCAGTTGCTGCTGTTGCTTACGGAACAAAAAAAATTAAAAAGGTTGATAAAATTGTTGGTCCTGGAAACGCTTATGTGGCTGCAGCAAAAAAAGAGGTTTTCGGAGATGTGGGCATTGAAGGTATGACAGCTGGTCCCTCAGAGGTAACTATTGTTTGTGATAAATTTTCAAATCCTGAATGGGTTGCAAGTGATCTAATTGGTCAAGCAGAACACGATAATCTTGCTCAATGTATTTTAATTTCAAAAGATAAAAAAATATTAGAAAAAGTAAAAATTGAATTAATCAAACAATTAAAAAAAATTCCAAGAGTATCTGTAGCTAGAAAGAGTTTAAATAATAATGGAATTTTGATGTATGTAAATTCGGACAAAAAAATTATTGAGATTGTAAATAAAATTGCGCCAGAGCATTTAGAGTTAAATATTCAAAATTATAAATCTTATGTTTCTAAAATTAGAAATGCTGGATCTATATGTCTAGGAAAATATGCTGTAATGGCAATGACAGATTATAATGTTGGTTCTAATCACGTTCTCCCAACAAATGGATCTGCAAAATACTCGAGTGGAATTAGTGTGAATGAATTTTATAAAAGAATTTCTTACATAAACCTATCAAAAAAGGGTATTGAAAGTCTTGGACCATCAGTTATAACACTTGCAAATTACGAAGGGCTGGTTGGACACGCTCAATCAGTAATAAAAAGAATTAGGAGAAAATAAATTTGTCAAAACAAGACTTACTGGAATTTAAAGGTAAAGTAATTGATCTACTTCCAAATGCTATGTTTAGAGTCAAGTTAGAAAATGGACATACCGTTACAGCTCATACAGCAGGTAAGTTAAGAAAAAACAGAATTAGAGTTCTTCAAGGTGATAACGTGACGGTAGAAATGACACCTTATGACCTAACAAAAGGCAGAATAATCTTTAGAGGTTAAAATCCTGCCTCGGTAGCTCAGGAGTAGAGCAGAGCCCTGAAAAGGCTTGTGTCGGAGGTGCGAATCCTTCCCGAGGCACCACCATCTTCTTTTCGTCTTGAAATAATTTAAAAAAAAATTAACCTATTTACTATAATAAATAACAAAAGGACTAAGAAATAAGATGAGTACACTAACTGGTAAAATTAAATGGTATAATGGAAAAAAAGGATATGGCTTTATTGAAAGAGACGATAAAGAAAAAGACGCCTTTGTTCATGCCTCTGCTGTAAAAGATGCTGGAATGAGATATCTTAATGAGGGTGATAAACTTGAATTTACATTAGAAGACGGTCCTAAAGGTCCTTCTGCAGTTAATTTAAAGAAAGTAGACTAATATTTTTAAGGACGCTTTATCTAATTTGATTAGGTACACGTCCTTATTTAATTAATACTTGCGTTATAGTAGTTTTTGTCTAAAAGGTTGCTCATGATTATAAATATTACATTTAGAGAGACTTCAAGAAGCACTCATAGAAATAGCCTACATAGCCTTTAGGCTATTTATTTATAATATAATTTTAAATCCACAGAAAATAATATAAAAACAATGTTGGGAATGCCCGCGTAGTATAACGGTTAGTACGGGAGTTTGTGGAACTCTAGGATTTGGTTCGATTCCAAGCGTGGGTACCAAAAAATGGATAAAGATAATAAATTAGTACCTGGATTGCCTTCAGGTTTTGAAGATCGTTGGGAAAATAAACTTCTTCTCAAAAAGAAGCTATTAAAAGCTATAGAGAATAATTTTATTAAGTTTGGAGCTGAACCTCTTGAAACCCCTTCGTTTGAAATTAGTGAAAATATAGGATCTTTTTTAGCAGAAGATGAAGCCAATCCTATGTCTGATGTGTTCTCATTCCAAGATGGTGAAAAAAGTATTACGCTTCGATATGATTTATCAAGCCCACTTGCAAGATTTGTAGCTCAAAATAATCAAGAACTTCCATCAATTTTCAAAAGGTATCAAATTCAAAATGTTTTTCGTAACGAAAAAGCTGGAAACGGAAGGTACAGAGAATTTATGCAAGCAGACTTTGATATAGTTGGGAATGTTGATCCAGCACAGGCAAATGCAGAACTTTGTAATCTTATATCAAGCACATTATCAGATTGTGGTTTGAACAAAGATCAATTTACAATCAATGTAAGTAATAGAAAAATTGTGCAAGGTTTAATTAATGAATTAAAAATATCTGAAGAAAAACAGGTCAAAGTTATTAGAGCCATAGATAAATTAGATAAGCCAGGATTTGGTCTAAAGGGAGTTGAAGATTTATTAAAGAAAGAGAGAAAAGATCAAAGTGGTGCTATTACTAAAGGTGCAGAGCTTTCTGACGGTCAAGCGTCAGAAATTTTAAATTTTTTAAAAATAAAAGATTTAAATGAATTAAAGAAAACTTTAAAAAATCCGTTATCTCGAGAAGGAATAAGTGAATTAGAAAATGTATTTGAGATACTTGGATTTGGATCAAATTTAAATCAAGTTAAAACAAACTTTACCATTGTGAGAGGATTAGCTTACTATTCGGACTTTATTGTCGAAACAAACTTGAATTTCAAAGTCACAAATAACAAAGGTAAGGAAGTTGATATTGGCAGCGTATGTTCAGGAGGAGCCTATGCAAAACTCATATCAAGATTTAGAGGGGTTGATATTCCAGGTACCGGAATAAGTTTTGGAGTTGATAGATTGTTATTCGCTTTAATGCAATTAGAGCAAATTAATGTAGAGGGTCAAAAACCAGTTTTAGTATGTGTAATGGATAAAAAATATTTAAAAAATTATTATGAGATGGTTGATCAACTAAGAGATAATAGTATTAATGCTGAAATTTTTTTAGATAGTAAAAAAAATCTAGGTAAACAACTAACTTTTGCAAATAAAAGAGATTTATCAGTTGCAATCATTTGTGGTGAAAATGAATTTAAAGAAAACACTGTCACCATAAAAAATCTAAAAGGTATTAAGGGCCAAAATAACAAAACAATCCCAAAAGAAGATTTAATCAATGAAGTCAAAAAACTTATCTGAAAAAATCCTTAGGTCAGTAAAATATAAGGGTTTTAAATATATTGAGCTACCATCTGTAATAGAGGCAAATCATATTGTTCAAAGATCGGGGGAGAACTTTAGGAAATTCATGTTTTCCTTTACGGATATAAATGGCAAGGAATTATGCTTAAGACCTGATTTAACAATAGCATCTTGTTTGAGATATCTAGAAAACAATCTAAAAGGTAAAGAAAAAATCTTTTATAGTGGACAAGCTTATAGAAAAGTACAACGTAAAAAAGATAAAATCATAAGAAATCAAATCGGCTTTGAAATTTTAGGATCAAGTAACGAAAAAAAAGATGATAGAGAAATTATAAATACGTCTTTAAAAATACTTCAAAATATTAAATATTCTTCAGGAATATTTACAATTGGTAATGTTGAAATATTTAACTTAGTTATTTCAAAGTTAGATATTCCTAAAAGATGGAAGTTGAGATTATACAGACATTTTTGGAGAGAAAAATATTTTAATGATCTTTTAAAAAGATTAGAAACAAACTCAGATGTTGACCCAACTATAGTTGAAATAGATAAAAAGCGTTATTTGAAAATGATTAAAGAAGATTTATCAAAAATAGTAGCTAACAGATCTATTAATGAGATTTTAAAAAGATTTGATAGTAAAATTAAGGATCCAAGAAAAACCAATTCAGGAAAAAATATTTCAAAAATAATAAAAGATTTTTTAAAAATTAAATGTCCAATAAATGAGGCAGCAGAAGTATTAAATAATTTTTTTAAAAAAAATAAAATTAATTTGGCTATAGATCAAAGATATTTTCCTATCTCTGAGAATAAAAACTCAAACATAAAAGTTTTTTTCTCAGCATCTTTTGGAAGGGAATTAGAGTATTATACAGGCATAGTTTTTAAAATTGATATTAAGTTGAAATCACAAAAGATTAATATTATTAATGGAGGCCGTTACGATAGATTATTATCTGATTTAGGATCAAAAAAACAAATTTCTGCAGTTGGTGCAGCTATCAATTTGAATTTTAAATGATTATTTGGATTGCATCATATCCCAAAAGTGGAAATACTTGGCTACGATCATTACTTGCAAGTTATTTTTTCTCAAAAAAAGGAGAGTTTGATTTCAGTCTATTAGATAAAATTAAACAATTTCCTAATTCTGATTATTTTATTGAAGATAAAGACCAGTATTTAACATTAGAAAGCACCTCTAAAAATTGGATTAAAAAGCAATCAATCATTAATCTTGATAGAAAACTTAAATTTTTTAAAACCCACAATGCTATTTGTAGTATCAATGGGAATTCATTTACAGATTCAAAAAATTCTTTAGGGGCGGTTTATATAGTTAGAGATCCAAGAAATGTAATTACATCGTTAGCAAATCATTATCAGACAGACCAAAACGAGGCTTTAAGTTTTATGACTAATGAAAAAAGGTATATTTATCAAAAAAAAGGTGAAAGATTTCTTGCTTTTTCACCACTATTTTCATGGTCTTCACATATCGAAAGCTGGACAACTACAAAACTATTTCCAGTCCTAACAATTAGATATGAAGATTTGCATCTAGAAACATTTGAAACTTTAAAAAAGGTAATAAGTTTTATTAAAACTGTCTCTAAATCTAACATTTCTTTCAAAAGAGAAAAAGCAAAGCAGAGCATTTATTCTTGTGGTTTTGATAGACTTAAGGATCTAGAAAAAAAAAAGGGTTTTAGTGAGTCTGTGATAAAAAAAGATAAGTCTGGAAATGTTGATTTTTTTAATTTAGGCAAAGACAATAATTATAAAAAAATACTTAATAAAAAATTAATTGATAAAATGAATAGTATTTACCATGAAAAGTTAATTAAGTTTAAATATGAAAAATAAAATAAATGTAGGAATACCTAGTAAAGGCAGGCTTAGAAAAGATGTTCTAAGAATATTCAAAAAAAATAATTTAAATCTTGTTTCTGAAAGAGGAGAAAGAGATTTATTAGGATCAATTAAACAATTAAACGAGATTAAAGTTTTATATTTACACGCAAGAGAAATTATTGAACGACTTGGTGATGGGTCTTTAGATCTTGGGTTTTCTGGATATGATCTGTTAAAAGAAAGTGAAATAAATATTCAAAATAAGATTTATGTTACTAAAAAATATAATTTTGGAAAAGCAACACTAGTTGTGGCAATTCCAGATCCCTGGATAGATGTTCAAACGGTTGCAGATTTAGAGGAAATTGCATTTGAGTTTAAAGATAAAAAGAAAAAAAGATTAAGAGTTGCAACAAAATATCCTAATTTAACTCGAGAGTTCTTATTTTCAAAAGGAGTAACACAATTCAAATTAGTAGGTAGTTTGGGGGCAACGGAGGCATATCCTTTCACTGGATCAAGTGAGATTATCACAGATATAACCTCAACAGGTGAGACTTTAAAAGCTAATAATCTTCGTATTTTAAAAGATGGGGAAATATTAAAATCTGAAGCTTGTATGATGATATCAAAATCTTCTTTTAAAAAAAATAAAGTTAAAAAACTCGCTTACTTACTTTCTAAGGATTAGATCTTTCCAATAGATTAGAATAATCTTAATAATATCTAAATTTCTAGCGATTGCATAAAGAGCAATAATACCAGCGATTATGAGAAATATTTTTAGTATTAGGAGTATTTCCATAGCAATATCTTATCACTTAATTATTAAAATCAAAGCTCATCTGTGCACTTAAGTCTTCTTTTCCAGTAAAATATAAATCCTTACCTTTTCCTTTTATCATCCAGTCATGATGTATAGGAACTTTTTTTTTATTTTTTTTTAATGATTTTTTCAAAGATTTCAATATTTTTTCTGCTCCCAGCACTGGAACAGCCATTCCTATTTGTCTTCTAACAGATTCTTTTCCACCAAAAAAATTATATTCATCAGGAAAAGTTTGTAATCTTGCCCTTTCTCTATTTGTTAAAGCTCTGTCTTCTTTGTAGTGATAAACATGGGTTCCACCACCACCACTTCCTGTAACAGTATAAGCAGGTTTCGAACTATCTAATCTTTTATAGATATGACTCATTCTTGCTTTTTTGACACCCGGTAAGCCATCTTCATCATCTCCCAAATCCCAAACGTTTTTACCTTCAGGTGTTTTTTGTAAACGCCTAATTACTTTATCATCATGTTTAGTTTTTTCTTGGTGTGTTGCCCATTTAGGTATTTTTTCTAAAGCTTCTTTACAGGTTACAAAATCACCATCAATTTTTTTTGGTTTTTCAAAATTAATTTTATTTTCGAGAAAATAATCTTCTCTAAATCCAACTAGTATAATTCTGTGTCTAGCTTGAGGAACACCATATTCTTCAAACTTATAATTATCGGCATAAATTCGATAACCATTTTTTGAACAATTTGCTAAATCTCCCATTATTTTTTTAAAATTCTGATAATTTTGATTTTGTAGCTTTTCTTTATCAAAAATATCTTTCACAAGTAATTGTTCAGACGAATTGAATTTTAATTTTTTCCCTAGAGCAGTAACATTTTCAGCAACAAAAAATTCTGGCTCAAAAAAATTTAAAACTTTACATGCATACTTGTAAAGTCCACCAAACTTACCTTCCATTTTTTGATTTTTTCCAACCAAACTAAAGTCATTGCATGGGAAGCCAAATAAAAGTCCATCTATATTTCCATGATCCTCTTTAATTTTTTTTAGTCTTGAGGGTTTGGTAAAATTCTCAATATCTTCACAATAGGACTTACATCCCTGATTATCTTCAAAAGATCTACACGAGTCCTCATCATTGTCGACACCCCATACATGTTTAAATCCAGCTTCTTTTGCACCTTCAGCAAAACCTCCTGCCCCACAAAATAACTCAGCAATCCTTTTTTTCATATATACCTTAATATAGCCATAATGCTGTATTATTAAAGCAAAATGTACTATACAAAAATTTTTTGTACAAATAATCGTAGTTTGGTATTGACATAATCAATATAACGTACTATATAAGATAAAATGAGTAATTTAAGCAATATTAACGGATTTTTAGTGAATAAAAACCTTAATTTATGGGATTTCTCCCGAGAATTGCTCGCTTTGGAGAAAATTGAAAGGAAAGGAAAATCAATGTCAGAAGAAGAAAAAGAAAAACGTCTTTCGCGAAGAGAGCGTTTTGTAAAATATCGTCAAAAAAGACTAAGAAAAGCAATTGAAGCAATTGGGCTTTGTGAAAATATGGCTAACAAAAATAGCTATGAATACACTGATGAAGAAGCAAAAGTGATTATAAAAAATTTACAAGATGCATTGAGCAACTTGAGACATGCTTTTACCAAAGTAGAAAAGGGAAAAAACTACTTTTAAAATGAAAATTTACGAATTGATGCACGTTAAAAAGAAGAGGTTGTCATACACGGTGGGCAACTACATCGATAGAACACTTACAGTACCTCTCGCCAGAGTGCATCCTGGTTTTGTCTTATGTTCGTGTTTGAAAGCTGCAATTAGCAAGTTAACTATGCAAATTTTAATGCGTGCAAAGCTACTCCTTTCTTTCTTTCTGGTTAGCTTGTGCGCGTTAAAATACAGAGGATATAAAATTTAGGTGAGAAAAGATTATTTTTATGATCGATTAAAGGACAGGCTTCAATATGCACAAGAATTTGCAATTGATTATTCTGTATATTTAAAGAGTGTAGAATTTACAAAGAAAACAGAGTTAGAATTTTATAAAAATAAAAAAATATTATTTATATTAAATAAAATTTTAAATCTGCCGATCAACACAATAAAATATATTAAAATTTTAAAAAGCAAATTTACTTACAATAAATGTTTAAATGAAATCGAAGTTATTAAGAAAGAGTTAAAAAATTATAATGAATAAAGGGAAGTGGTTACCACAAGTATTACCTGGTATTGAGTTTGATAATCCTGTAGCTGAAGAATTTGATACTGAAAAACATCCTATTTCAGCATCATTAGGAAACGAGGATGGACAAAATAAAATTGATGCAACACTTCCAAATAAGAAAGGTAAAGTTTCTATTAGTTATGTAACTTTAAATAATAAAGATTTTTTTAATAATCATCTATCAGACTTAAAAAATCATCTAGTTAAATCTGAAGATGGTTATCGTAAAGATAAAATTAATGAAAATAAAACTGATTTTTTGATTATTGAGGATTATAATACATTTGGTTTAACAGGTGATTTTAATAAATCAAGGGGAGATAGATATCAGCATTTCTTTTTGACTTTTTCTAGATCTAAATCAGGAAGAGATCTGGGTCGAAGAGGACAGGGCAGGAATGTTTACTGGATAGCTTCACATATAAAAGCTTTTTTTGGATATTCTATACAGCATGATACAAAACAAAAACTCTTAAGAGGAATTGCTCATGCTGGACAAACAACAATAGCGGAAGATAATTATCACCCATATTTAAGTTACACAGTGCCGTTTAAAGGAAATGAAAAAATTCAAAATAAAAATGAAACTTTTCCTATTTTAGATGAAAGTGAAATAAATGAATTTGTAAAATTAACAGGCATTAAAAGAAAAAATGAACCTGGATTATCTGTGGTTATACCATATCCTCACGAGAGAGTTAAATTACAGAATTTAAAAGTTTCATATTTAAAAAGATTTTATGCAGCTATTCTTTTTGACAAGATGGAACTAGAAATTAATGATGAATTAATCAGTAGCTCCAATGTAAAACAGCATTTAAAATCTATAAATTTAAATATTGGTTTTGTTGATTTTATATATGACGTAAGATCGTTACCTGACAACAATTTTTACAAAATAGATTTGAGTGAAAAAGAGCAAATACCAAAAGATCTAAATTTTCAAAATTTAATAAAATCAGATATCGAAAAATTAAGAAAAAGTTATTACGAGGGTGAAACTATTTCTTTCAGAGTTTATGTAAATATTCCATACAAAAAACAGAAATATGAAAAATCTTTCTTTAATTTTCATTTAAAAAGAGGAGAGAGTAGTGAAGGTACAACAAAAACACCATCTCTATTTATGAGAGGTTTTTTGCAATTACCAGAGATGAGTCAAAGGTTCAAATTTTCAAGTAAATGTATGGCATATTTTTGGGCAGAAGATGAGCATATATCTACAATGCTTGGCGACTCTGAAGGTAAGGCACATTTAAAATTTGATCCTCTTCATAAAGACATTGATGCTAATTATATATTGGAAGATGCAAAAAAAATTTTTGACTTAATCAATAATTGTATGAATGAAACATATAAAATTATAACAGAAACTAAAGATGAGGTTGATTTTGACAAATTTTCCAATTTTGTTCCCAAAATAATTTCAGATGAGCAAGATGAAATTATAGAAAAAAAATTAATTGATGACTTTGATTTTTCTAAAAACCCAACAGTTAATAAAGTAACAAAAAAAAGAAAAAAAATTATTTCGGCAGCAAGAAAAATGGTAGAAGACTCTAGAATTAATGGAGGATTTAAAATTATAAAAATGTCCTCAACAGATAAAAAAGATTTTCCAATGTTAGTAAGATCTACTTGTGCATATGATGTTAGGAGAGGAAACCCTTTGCAAGCATATTCACCAGACCGTCACTTTGTTATTAATAAGGGAAATGTGAAAATAACAAAAAAAGAAAAAATTAAAAATTTACAAATTATTGATGGAAACAGAATTGAATTTATTGCTTTGGAAGAGGACTTTACTGTTGAAGTAACTGGTTTTGATACAAATAAAAAAGATATTTATGTTAAAACAAGAAAATTAAAAGATAACCTAGACATCAAAGAAATTAAAAATGGGTAAGTTTAATTATACAAATAGAGTAGAACTTTTTTGGGACATAGACGATGATCAAAGAGATGTGTTTATTGCAGTAAGCTCACTAGAAAGAGAATTTTATATAATGTTAAATCTCAATTTAATATTAAAAAAGATAAGAAAAAATCATCCAAAATTAAATGAACAAACAACCAAAATCTATTGTGAAATCTACAGAGGTGCATTTCGAAAAGAGGTGCAACTAGGAACTTTAAAAGAGCCCTATCATGACTCTTACAGCGGTAACAATTTCCAAGTAGATGATCGTATTGTTAGGACATTAGATGAGATTGATGTTAATAGAGTAAGTTTTAGAATAATAATTACTAATACAAACAATCAAATATTAGCTTCGAGTAATTCTATAAGACCATTTTTCATTGGAAAAAAAGAAGAAATAAAAACTATAAAACAAAATAAAGAACTTCCATTATTTGCTACTAAAATTTCAGACGAAATTCAGCACCCCTGGGATGTTGGTTTTGAAAATGACACCGATAAATCAAAGATGATACCTGTAATTTACTTTAATGCTAAACTTGATATTGCTTCTGAGTGTGAAACAGATGATAGACTTACTGTGGTAATTTTCTCATACGCATTTAAAGAATTATTAAGGAGGTGTTTGCTTTTGTCAGATGTTGATGAAAATAAACATATACAGGAGTTTTTAAAATTTGCTGAACAAGCAAATACCAATTTAAAGGTTGAAGAAATTCAGCAGCAAATAGCGTCTACTAATGAAAATGAGGAAATTTATTCGCCTGAAATTGAACTTTTTATTGATAACGCAGTAGCTAAATATTTAGAACAATTTCAGCTTTTAAAAAAATATGAAAATGCTAGGCAAAATTTAAACATACAGAGTGAAGAATAGTGACTAAGTTTATTTTAAAAAAATTTAATGAAAATGGAGAAAAAAAATTCGAAGAATTTTTTGATAGGAAATTAAAAAATAAAAAGACTCCAATACCATTTAAATATTTATTAGATCAAAATTTGACAGATAGTGTTGATGGTGAAATTGAGATTGATAATTCAAAAAAATTTAAATCTGCATATGAATTTGGTAAATATCTGGATGAAAAGTTAAAAGATCTTAAAAATATTAGATTTGAAACTGGAATATTTCATTGGCTTACTCTAGTTTTTTTTGATCAATTATTTCCAGGTCCATCAGGGGGATCACAAAAAATAAAATATATATTAAACAAAAAATCACCCTCTAGCTGGAAGAAACATCTAGTAAGACTAAGATGGGAGTTATATTCCCAGTTTAAGGAAAAGTCTATTGTTTATCTTACAAAGGAAATGAATAATTGGAGTGATGAAGAAGAGTCAATTTCAGCTTCTCCCACACTAAATTCTTCAGAAACAATTTTAGATCTCTATACAAAATTGTATCTAAGATATGATAATAAAAAAAATCCCACTATTATTTCAAAGAGAAATATATCAGGTAATCATAGAGAATTAACAAAAGAGCTGTCAATTTATCAATTAAATTTTGATATAAATAGAATGAGCGTAGAAGAATTACTAAATTTACTTGGACCTGATTTTAAAAAATGGATAAAACAAACTGCCTAATAAATCTATAAATACTAAACCTGAAAAAATACTTAGATCTATTTTGTATAAAAATGGATATAGATTTAGAATTCATGCAAAAAAATTACCTGGTAAACCTGATATTGTATTAAAAAAACATAACACCATTGTGAATGTTCATGGTTGTTATTGGCATTATCACGGCTGCGCTCATAGCAATATACCAAAAACAAAGACACAATATTGGGTAGAAAGATTAGAGCTTAATAAAAAAAGAGACTTTTTAAACAAAAGTAAATTAATTAAATTAGGCTGGAAAGTAATTGATGTATGGGAGTGTACTTTAAAAAGAAAGAATATTAATAAAACTTTTAACACTCTGGAACGTCTCATCATTGCCTAAAGATATTTACCAAATCACAGATAAAAGTTATTTAATGGAATTAAAGCTTCCAGAACTTAAAAGCGAAAGTCAAAAAGAATTATTTTTTAGATATTTATCCATAGCAGAACATTATATTTCCACAGAAAATGAAAAAGAAGCTGAAGAAATTTTAAAAAATTTAGGTTTTAGTAAAAAAATAATCAGGTCTTTTATTAAAACAGTACAAAACCATGTTGCTTCTGAATTTCAGGATATGAAAGAAATTATGATGGGAAAGGTGCCAAAAAAGCTTCTAAATTAATGTTAATATTTAATTATAAGTCAAAAAAAGAGCTTAAGGCGAACTTGGGTAAAAGGTTAAATTATCAAGAAACAAGTGTTTTTGGTAAAGAATATAAAGCAAATGGTGTTTTAGTAGGTAGTAACAGGCCTCATTCAACCAATAATATTGGAAGAGAATTTTTTGCAGAAGTTACATTAAAAAACGACCTAATTGTAAAAGTAAATTGAAAAAACTTTAAATATAATCACGGAGGTATAACATACGAATCATGGACATAGTTTTATTAATTATTTTAGTTTTATTAACAGGAATTGCATCTGCTATTCTTTATATAAATATCAAATCTAAATCTAAAGATGAAAACGAAAATAAAGAAGCTGAAGAAATAGCAAATTTAAATGCAGAAATAGTAAAATTAAAAGATTCTTTAAATTCAACAATTAATACATCTTTGGGTTCAATGTCTACTTCGTTCAATGCATTATCTACTGGAGTTACAAAAGATATGACAGCAGCTTTAACAAAAGTAGATGAAAAAGTTGGAAACTTTAACCAACAAGTTAAATTATTAAATCAAAGTCAAGAGGGGATTACTAAAATTTTAGCAGGAGTTAAAAAATATGGAACATTAGCAGAATATTCTTTAGATGCTTTAATCAAAGACCTGCTTGCTGCAAGCCAGTTTATGACCAATGTTAAAATGAAAGAGGACACAAGTGAAAATGTTGAATTTGCAATTAAACTCCAAGGTGATGTTTTAGTCCCAGTAGATAGTCATTTTCCAGTTGAAAAATTTAAAGCAATCACCGATGCACATGAAATGGATGATAAAAAGGCTGCTGCAGATGCAAGAACAAAACTAGCAAGTGCTTTTAAATTAAAAGCTAAAAGTGTTAATGAAAAATATATTGTTCCTCCAAAAACTACGGATTTTGCAATTGTCTATGCACCAACTGAAAGTTTATATAAAGAATTAACTGAA
>CABYBM010000009.1 GCA_902517175.1 uncultured Pelagibacteraceae bacterium
TTAAATAAGAAGAAAATTCATATGGCAACAGTAAGTTTTAATGATTTTCATAAAGTTCAAAATCTTGAATTTGATATTTTAAAACTTAAACAGGCATTAGATAAGGTATTAAAAAATAAAAAATTTAATTCTCCAGGAGTTACACATTTTGGAGCAATTCCCATCAATCAAATTCCAAATGACAAAAACTCCATAGAAGGAAACAATATAAGGGGTAAATACTGGACTATTGCAGATGAGACTGGAAAAGAAGTTTCAAGAGACATTGATATAGATGAAAGCAAATATACCCAATTAGTTCCTGAATTTGAGAAAACTTACTTTAAATATGTATTTGAAACATTAAGCAAAAGATTTAAATTAGGAAGGGTAAGACTTCTCTTAAAAGAGCCAAGATCGACTTTAAGTTGGCATAAAGATCCTGAATGTAGACTTCATGTACCAATTGTAACAAACAAAGGATGTTCGATGGTCATTGAAAATGTTGCAAAACATCTTCCAGCTGATGGAAAAGTATGGATAACAAACAATACAAAATACCACAATTTTTTTAATGGTGGTGAGCAAGCACGGGTACATTTAGTAGCATGTGTTCTTGAAAGTCCTTTTACAAAAAAGTCTTTATCTTGAAAAATGGAGATAACCAACGGAATTTTTAAAGCTGCTGGAAATATTTACATAAATAACAAAGGTTCAATATTAAGAACTATTATTTATACAATTGGGCATTTCGCGATAGCAATAACAGTTTTAATGTTAGTTGCAGATGTTACATTTGCAGTAGCATTAACAGATGCAATTGTGGAGCCAATAGCAAACTCAGTTTGGTATTTTATTCTAGACAAATGGTGGGCGAGTAAATCAAAAAAATAAAAATTTATAACTATTTTAGCGTTAGTTGACATTTCCCCATAGATATGATTTGTCAATCCATCCTTGATAACTTCCTGTTTTAATATAACACCATTTATCATCACATTTTTCCAAAATTAAAAGTCTACCTTTTTTTAATAAAGCTATAGGTTTTGCAAATGATGTAGGTTTTTTGAACAAAACTTTATCTTTAGTAACAATAACTGAGCTAATTCTTTTTAATTGTGAAACGTGTATCCAGCCACTATTATTTTTAAAATCAATTATTCTCCTAAAGTTTTCTTTTTTATCTATTTGTTTTATGGGAAGATTTATTTTTTTGTAAACATACTTAACATCTGAGTCAAAGCTTGGACCATAACGAACATTTACTTTGCTTTTCTTTAGAGAGACAAATATTTCATTCGCAGAACTGATTGAGCAGAAAAATAATAAATAAAACAATATAGAAATTTCTTTAATTTTTATTTTGAAGATCACTATTTTCTTTTTTTTAATTTTACTTTTCTTATATTTAAATTTAATAAATCTAGAATTAAAATAAATCCATTAAAATTTTGACCAATATTAAGAATTTTTTTTAAAATTTCGTTTGCTTGAATTGTACCAACTATTCCTGCTACCGTACCTAAAATACCATCATACTCACAATTCAAAATATCATCTGTAACAATTTCTTCTTGGTAAAAATCTCTTAAACTGGGATTATTTTTAACTTTAAAGTCAAAATTAAATATATGACCATCAAACTTACTTATAGCACCAGCTACAAGAAATTTTTTATACTTTAAACTTAAATCATTGATTAAAAACTTACTTTCAAAGTTATCTGTGCCATCAATAATATAATCATAATTTTTGACAATTTTATTTAATTTAATTTTATCTATTTTATAATCAAAAATATTTATTTTTGTTCTTGGATTTATTTCATTCAACTTTTTTTTTGAAATTTTAACTTTTGATTTATTTATGTCTTTCTCAGTATATAAAGTTTGTCGATGTATATTAGATAAACTAATTTTATCATAGTCTGCAAGACCCAATGTTCCAATTCCTGAGCGAGTTAAAAATTCAGCAGCCGGACAACCTAAGCCACCCATTCCAATAATTAAAACTTTAGCTTCTCGTATTTTTTTTTGACCTAATGCACCAATATTTCTTAAAATAATTTGACGAGAAAATTTTTCTATTTCTTTTTTATTTAATTTTTTGCTCATTTTCCTGTTGAGCCAAATCCACCCTCTCCTCTAATTGTTTCAGGCAAACTTTCTATTTCTTCCAATTCCATTTTAACAACTGGTGTTAAAATCATTTGAGCTATTCTATCATTATTATTGATTATAAATTCCTTATTTCCATAGTTAAAAATAATAACTTTTATTTCTCCCCTATAATCACTGTCAATTGTCCCAGGAGTGTTTAACACGCTAATATTATTTTTAGCTGCTAAACCAGATCTTGGTCTTATTTGTATTTCAAATTCTTCTGAAAAAGCAACAGAAATACCTGTTGGTACTAAACATGAAGATTGTGGTTTAAGAATTATTGGCTCAGCAATAAAAGCCATCAAATCCATCCCTGAAGCTCCACTAGTTTTATAAGCAGGTAATTTAACAGTTGAAGCTAATTTTTTGATTAAAACTTTTGCCATTAATTTAACTGATTAATAACTCTATCAACTATTTCATCAGATATTTCAGACTTTTTTTTATAAGAAAGTTTTTCGTTATTTATTTTTTTATTTTTGTAGTGAATAGTTACCTCATTAAAATCAGAATTAAATCCTATATTTTTATTTGAAACATCATTTGAAATAATCCAGTCACAATTTTTTTTATTTAATTTCTCTTCTGCATTTTTTTCATGATTATCAGTTTCAGCTGCAAAACCAATAACAAGGCTCGGTCTCATTGAATTATGATTAGAAACATAATTCAAAATATCTGTATTTTTTTCAAGATTTAAATTTAAGGTTTCTTGTTTTTTAACTTTATTTTGATATTTTTTTTTTAATTTAAAATCAGCTACAGCGGCTGCAAAAATTGCTACATCAGCTGGCAAATTTTTTTGAGTTGCAAGAAACATCTCTTCTGCAGTTTCAACTTTAATAAGATTAATATCACCATCAATTTCTAATTTAGTGGGACCCGAAATAAGCGTTGTATCGAAACCTTTTTTAGATAGAGATTTTGCAATCTCAAACCCTTGTTTGCCACTAGATTTATTAGTTATAAATCTTACAGGATCTATATATTCATTAGTAGGTCCTGCTGTAACCAAAGCTTTTAAATTTTTACTTCTTTTCTTATTTAAAAAAAACTGATCAATCTCTTCAGCAATTTTTTTTGGATCAGACATTTTGCCTTCACCGTACTCTCCACAAGCCATATCACCAATTTCAGGTCCAATTAATTTATAACCATAATTATTCAATTTTTTTAAATTTAATTTGGTAGTTTGATGTTCCCACATTCTCACATTCATTGCAGGTGCTAAATAAATATTCTTATCCGAAGCCAGAACAACAGATGAAGCAAGATCGTCAGTAGTGCCCTGAGCCAGCTTTGAAATAGTATTTGCAGTTGCAGGAGCAATAACAATTACGTCAGCCCATCTGGAAAGCGAAATATGGTCCATTTCAGTTTCGTTTTCGACACTGAATAATTCACTATAAACTTTGCCTTGAGATAGCGCAGTAATTGAAAGAGGTGTTACAAACTCTTTAGCACTTGCAGTAAGTATAGTTTTGATTTCTGCACCACTTTTTTTGAAAAGCCTAATTGTCTCAAGACTTTTGTAGGCAGAAATTCCACCACATATGATAAATAAAATTTTTTTGTTTAACAGATTTTTCATTTTGAGAATTAAAATACTATAAGTCCAAAAATTACAAGTAGTAATAAACCAATAATAGACTGATTTCTAAAAGCATTCATTTCTGCTTTTTTATCATTTAAAGCAGTATAGGAGTTTGAATTCTGAGGGATTTGTCCGCTAGCTAAAAACGTTAAAGCTTGATTAGCTTTATCCATAATCTCAGGAAATTCTGGTAATCGCTTAATTACCTCAGAAGTACTCTTTAATGTCTCATTCAAATTTGTTATTGGATCTTTTGTTTCTCTCAACCAAGTCTCAAGCACAGGCTTTGATGTAGTCCATATATTTGTACTTGGATTTAATTTTCTTGCAACACCTTCGACTACAACCATTGTTTTTTGTAGCATTAATAACTGCGGTTGAGTTTGCATGTTAAATTTTTCTGTTACATCAAAGAGTTGTTTCAACAATTTCCCACCCGAGATATCTTTTACTTCTTGGCCAAAGATAGGCTCTCCTATTGATCTTAAAGCTTGAGCTAAGTCATCTATAGGTACATCCTTTGGAACTAATCCAGCCATTAAGTGTACTTCAGCAACCTTGCGGTAATCTCTTTGAATAAAGCCAAATAATATTTCTGCTAGAAACCTCTTACTAACTTTATCTAGTCTACCCATTATACCAAAATCTATTGGCGCAATTTGACCATTATTATCAATGAAAATATTACCCTGGTGCATATCTGCATGAAAAAAACCATCTCTTACTGCGTGTCTTAGAAAGTGTTGAATAATATCTTCTGCTATTTTACTGGTATCTAAATTTCTATTTTTTAATTCTTCTGTTTCTCTTATTGAAACACCATCTATCCAATCTAGAGTCATTACATTTTCACTTGTAAAATTCCAATAAATATCTGGAACTTTAAATCCAGCGTCATTCTTTGTATTCTCAGCATATTCATTAGCAGCTGCTGCTTCAAACCTTAAATCCATTTCAAGATTTGTTATCTCTTTTAATAAAAAAACAACCTCTATTAGTTTTAATCTTTTTGTTTTTTTTACAAACGACTCGATTATAAATGCAAACAACATCATTGCATCAATTTCTTCATTAAATATTTTTTTTATATCTGGTCTTAAAATTTTTATGGCAACATCTTTAATTGTTCCGTTGTCGTTAATTTTTGCTTTATGTACTTGAGCGATTGATGCTGCTGCAACAGGTTCACTTAAATCAATTATAGAATTAAAAGACTCTTCTCCAAGATCATCTCTAATGATTTGTTTTGCCTCACTTAAAGAAAATGGAGGTAAACGATCTTGAAGATTTTCAAGTTTTTTTGATAATTCTTCCCCAATGATATCAGGTCTAGTAGCTAGAAATTGTCCTAGCTTTATAAAAGTAGTACCCATTGTCTCTAGCGATCTAGAAAGTCTTTCTCCTTCGTCTTTATCTAAATTATGCTCTTCTTTTTTTTGAAATGAAAAAGATAATATTTTAAATAAAACAATTAAAATCAGCGGAGGTTTTTTAAACTTTGATGCAATTGAAAGTATATCTGATTTTGCAATTTTTCTTCCTAATTTAAACAAGGTAATTAACTTTCTAATCATTAAATTTTCCACCCACTATGAATTGAAACAATACCGTTAGAAAAATTCCTATAAGAACATTTTTGAAATTTATGTTTTTGCATCAAATCAATTAGCTCTTCTTGATTAATGAACTGCTCAATACTTTTTACTAAATATTCATAGGGCTCTTTTTCCCCCACAACAAATTTACCAATTATAGGTATTAACTTTGAGTAATTTTTGTAAATTAAATTTAGATTAGTGTTTTGAATTTTAGAGAATTCTAAGCAAAGATACCGACCACCAGGCTTTAAAACTCTATAAGCTTCAGAAAGTGCTCGATCTAGATTTTTTGTATTTCTCAAACCAAAACTGATTGTATAGTAGTCAAAGGAGTTATCACTTAATGGCAACTTTTCAGCTGGAGCTGTAATCCACTCAATATTTGCATATTTAGATAATTTATTTCTCCCTTGGCTAATCATTTTTTTGTTAGGATCTACAGATGTGACGTTAGATTTTTTATCAGTTTTGTCTAAAAAAAGTTTACCAATATCACCGGTGCCACAAGCAACATCCACTAACTTTTTGTTAACAGATGGGCCCATCATGTTAATTAGACTTTTTTTCCAAAGTCTATGTATGCCTAATGACATAAAGTCATTCATCAAATCATAACGGTCATAGACTTGATCGAATACACCTTCTACTAGTCCTTTTTTATTTTGAAGATATTGTTGCATAAAAAATTATATATTGAATATAGTGTGAAATGCCAGAATTACCAGAAGTAGAAATTGTTCGACAATCTTTAAATAAAAAAATTAATCAAAAAAGGGTAAAAAAAGTAATAATAAGAAATAGAAAATTAAGATTTTTAATACCAAATAATTTTAAAAGTCATATTAAAAATAAAAAGATAGTTAAAGTAGATAGATTTTCAAAATATTTAATAATAAGTTTTTTAGAAGGGGATTATTGTTTAGTTCATCTAGGCATGTCAGGAACAATTCATATTGTTGATAGATTTAAAATATCAAAATTTACAAACACTAGTTTTTATCACTCACCAACACTTCCTAAAAAACATAATCATGTTGTATTTGAATTTGACAATTTTAAAGTAATTTATAATGACCCAAGACGTTTCGGTTTTTTTCAATTAATTGAAAATAAAAATGCTTTGAATGAAAGATTTAAACATTTGGGTCCAGAGCCATTTGATAAAAAATTTAATTTAAATTATGTGATGAGTTTTTTTAAAGACAAAAATAAAGAAATTAAAAGTTTTTTATTGGATCAAAGATTTGTTTCAGGAATTGGCAATATATATGCTAGTGAAATATTATTTTTATCCAAAATTGATCCATTTAAACAGGCAAAATTATTAACTAAAAATGAATGTAAAAAAATTATTTTGAATTCTAAAAAAATTTTACATAGAGCAATAATTAAAGGAGGGTCCAGTATTAGAAATTTTCAAGATATATCTGGAACATTGGGAGGTTATCAAAAAGAGTTTAAGGTTTATCAGCAAGAGGGAAACAGATGCAAAGCAACTGGGTGTTTAGATATTATAAAAAAAAAAATTGTATCAAATAGATCAACTTTTTTTTGTGATTCCTGCCAAAAATAGTAAAATATTATGTTGACCACTATAAATTCTCAAGTTATACCCCTGCGCAGATGGCAAACACAAAATCAGCAATTAAGAGAATTCGAAGAATTTCTAAGCAAACAGTAGTCAATAAAGCTAGAAAAAGTAGATTTCGTAACGCCTTAAAAAAAATGAACCTTCTAATTGAAGAAAAAAAGAAAGATGAAGCTTTAAAATTTTTGCCTAAGCTTAATTCAGAGCTAATGAAGATTGCTAAGACCGGAATTATCAAGAAACAAAACGCTTCTAGAAATGTTTCTAGAATCACTAAGAAGATTTCTACAATCTAAGCGTTAAAAAAAATATTATTTTATTAAACAACTCTTAGTATGCACATTATATATTCAAATAGTATCTTGTTTTACCATATTTAGATATAGTAAATTCTTCTTCTATATAAATTCAATCTACATTCGATTCAATCATGGTTTGATTCAATTTATAATTTTAATTTCTAATTCTTTGAAACAAAATAAAATTCAACTTTGAATATGCAACATGTTAATCCACAATCCTAGATTTAATTTTTTTTTCAATTTTTTTATTAACTTGTTGCAAATTATTTTAAATCAGTTCTATATAAGTTTCTTCCAAACTTATGAATGAACTTACAAATAATCAAAACATAGAAAATTTTAAGTCGAACAGCTTTGAATGGAGATTAGTTCAAGCTGATATGAGACATAAGTTAGGATCCGAAGTTTATGAAAGTTGGTTAAAAAAAATTACATTTATAGAAGAATTTAACAACTATATATTATTATCTGTACCAACTAGATTTATAAGAGATTGGATAACTTCAAGATATTTAGACCAAATACTTCAAATTGTTAAAACTTATAAAAAAGATAATGTAAGAATTGAATTTAGAATAGTTGAACAAAATGATGATGTTCAAGATAAAGATACTTTAAAAGGTGAAAGTAATTTAAGAGAGAATGTTTCTTTTATAAAAGACTCTTATTTGCAATATAATCGAATTGATCCTAATAAACGATTTGATAACTTTATTACTGGATCAAGTAATAAGCTGGCTTATGAGGCATCACTAAAAGTTTCAGAAAATATTTCGCATTACAACCCACTTTATATTTATGGTGGTGTTGGAATGGGTAAAACTCACTTATTAAATTCAATTGGTTTTGAGATAAAAAAAAATAATAAAGTTATGTTTATATCAGCAGAACGTTTTATGTATCAATTTGTAAAATCAATTAAATCAAATGAAATGGTTAAGTTTAAAGAGTATTTTAGAAATACAGATATTTTATTAATTGATGATATTCAATTCATAAGTGGTAAAGAAGCTATGCAAGAAGAATTTTTTCACACTTTTAATGCTTTATTAGACAAAGGTTCTCAAATAATTGTTTCTGCTGATCGACCCCCGAATAAATTATCAAGAATTCAAGAGAGAATTAAGTCAAGATTTTCAGGTGGATTAGTAGTCGATATTCAAAAACCAGATCTAGAATTGAGAAAAAAAATTGTTCAAAAAAAAACTGAAGAATTAAATAATTTATATTCAGACCAATTTCAGATTTCAAGAGAGATAGAAGATTTTATTAGTACCGAGATTAAAGGTAGTATAAGAGAACTTGTCGGAGCAATAAATAGAGTCGTTTCTTTCTCACGAATTTATGAAAAAGCCCCAAATTTATCTGAAACAAAAGTAGTATTGAAGGATTTACTAAATCTATCTGAAAACATTGTTACTATTGATTTAATTCAAACAGTAGTCTGTAAGTTTTTCAAAATTAGTAAAATTGAGATGTTGTCTTCGAGAAGATCAAGATATCTAGTTAGACCTAGACAAGCAGCAATATATCTAACCAAAATTCTCACTTCAAAATCATTACCTGAAATTGGAAGAGAGTTTGCAAATAGAGATCATACAACAATAATCCATTCAGTTAAAACTATTGAAAAAATTAAAGAAAAAGATTCTGAGATGGTAGACAATATAAATAAGTTAAAAAATCAAATATTATATAATAACAAAAATAATGAAATTTAACGTTAATCAACAGGATCTCCAACAAGCACTAAATTATTGTCAAGGTGTCATTGAAAAAAGAAGTACTTTACCAATTTTGTCGAATATTTTGATTGATGCAAATAATTCAAATTTAATAATAACAGCAACAGACCTAGATTTAATTTTTATTCACAAGATTAATAATGTTGAAGTATTGGAAGAAGGAAAAACCACAACAGTATCATCAACTATATATGATATTGTAAGAAAATTATCATCTGGAAAAAAAATTAATTTAACTTTAAATGAAACAAGTAAACTTCATCTAGAGTCAGAAAAATCTATTTTTAACCTAAATTGTCTTAGTCCCTCAGAGTTTCCACTTACAGATGAAAATTTTAACCAAAATGAATTTGTAATAAAATCTAAACAACTTTTGAAATTGCTGAATAAATGCAAATTTTCAGTTTCCAATGATGAAACTAGACATTACTTAAGTGGAATTTATTTTCATCAAACAGAAGTAGAAGATAAAAATTATCTTACAGCTGTAGCAACGGATAGTCATAGGATGTCTATTTCTAAAATTAGATTAGATAAAAAAATTGATTTTGATCCAATAATACTGCCAAAAAAAACAATATTTCAGCTGTGTTCTCTTTTGGATAATTTTGACGGCGATGTAAAGGTTTCAAATGTAAAATCTAAAATTAAATTTGAATTAAACAACAGTATATTAATATCAAAACTTATAGATGGTAAATTTCCTAATTATATTCAGGTAATCCCTAAAAATAATCAAAAAAAATTAGAGATAGATCTAAAATTATTTTTAAATTCTGTTGATAGAGTAGCATCAGTTTCGTTAGATAAAAAAGATGGAGTAAAATTTAGTTTATCTAAAGATACATTAGATTTATCAGTTAATAATGCTAACAGTGGTGATGGTAAGGAGACCTTAAACGCTAAATTTGATGACGACTTAGAAATTAGTTTTAACTCTAGATATTTAATAGATGTAGCTTCTCAATTAAATGGAGAAAAAGTAGAGATATTTTTTAATGATACAGGTTCTCCAGCTTTAATAAAAGATCCAGGCGATTTTGATAGTATTTATGTTGTTATGCCGATGAAAGGTTAACTTAATAAGTTGAGTTCATTATAAATTTTACTTTCTAAAATTGGTAAAAAATTTTCTTTATCCATTCCAGCATTAATAGGTGCTAAAATAGAAATAGTTATTGTTTTATGACTATTTTTTTGACCTTTTTTTGGCCATACATATCCTGAATTAACAGCAACGGGTTGGCAGGCTATATTTAGCTTCTGATAAATTCTGGTTGCTCCTTTCTTAAAGGAAGGACGTTCTTCAGGTAAAACCCGTGTTCCTTGAGGAAAAATTATCAATGGTCTATCGCTACTATTTACTGTTCTTAAAATATCCTCAAAAAATCCTAAATTATCCCTACTTACCTTGTTTCTGTTTATAGAGATAGATCCAATTTTTTTTAAGTACCATCCAAAAATTGGAATTCGAAGTAACTCTTTTTTTAAAATAAATACTGGTGAATTGAAAACAGTTTGTAGGTAAAATGTTTCAAACATAGATTGGTGAGAGGCAGCAATAAAAAATTTTTGGTCAGTTATAATGTTTTCTTTACCTTTAATAATAATTTTTACCGATAGAAAAAATCTTAAACAAAATCTAGCCCAGTAACCCATCAATTTTCCTCCAAGCAAGGTGATTTTTCTTGGTAAAAGTAATGCAGGTAAAAATATTATTGAAATAATAATTATTCCTACAAAAAAAAATATTGAGAATAATGAATTTCTGATCATCTTTATCAAAAGCTAAATTAAATCTGTATGCTTTTGTCTTTTTTTAATTATTTTAACTTTTCTTCCTTTTATAAGTAATTCAACAGCTTTTGGTCTAAGGTTATAATTAGAGCTTAGAGACATACCATAGGCACCAACATCACATATAGCTACAAAATCTTTTTCTTTTAATTTTTGAAATTTTTTTAAAGTTACAAATTTATCTGTACTTTCACAAATAGGACCTACAAATTCATAAATATATCTTGAAATACTGTTTGATTTATTAACGGGTAAGATTTTATGAACTGCTCCATATAAAGCTGGTCTCATGAGATCATTCATTGCAGCATCTAAAATAATAAATTTTTTGGTCCCACCATCTTTAATATAAATTATTTTAGATATCAAAGTTCCCGTATTACCAATTATTGATCTACCTGGTTCAAAAATAATTTTTGTATCATGCTTCTTTAAAAAATTTTTAATTGCCAGGTTGTACTTTTTATAATTAAGCTTTTTAATTTTATTACTGTAAGAAATTCCCATTCCTCCACCTAAATCAACAAATTTAAATTTATGATTAGTTTTATTAATTATATTACTTACAGCTTTGAGCATCCTTTCATATGGCTTGTGGTCTAATATTTGACTACCTATATGAACACTTAAACATTGTAGACTGATATTTTGTGAGTTTTTGCAGTAGTTTACTAGCTCATAAAATATTTTACTGTTTACCCCAAATTTATTTTCACTTTTACCAGTAGAAATCTGTTTAAGTGTTTTTGCGTCAGTATTTGGGTTTAGTCTTATCCCAACTTGCACTATTTTTTTTTTTCGTTTTGCAATTTTATTAATCTCTTTAATTTCACTTTTTGACTCAGCATTAATAAGTAGTATTTTTTTCTCAATAGCGAAATTGATTTCTTCATTAGTTTTACCAACTCCTGAAAAAACTATTTTTCTTGGATCTACTCCTGCTTTTAAAGCTAACATTAGTTCTCCTTTAGAAACAACGTCAGCTCCTAGACCAAATTTCTTAATTTCTTTAATCATATTTACATTAGTATTCGATTTTACTGAAAAGCAGATTAATGGGGAAAAGGATTTAAAGTTTTTTTTAAAATTATTTATGTTTTCTTCTAATTTTGAGTATGAATAACAGTAAGCAGGTGTGCCAAATTTTTTTGCTAAACTTTGAAAATTGATATTTTCTGTTGTTAATTGTTTATTCTTATATTTCATTAAGCTTTATTAATTAAAAGTAATTGCATATTTTTCTTAATTATAGACTCTTTATATTCAGGATCACCTTTTTTCCCACAAGAGATTAATATGCAACACAACATTAAAGCCAAGGTAAATTTTCTGATCATATTTATTTTTTATATTTCATTATCATCTTTTTAATATTATCAAAAGATGTTCCCCCAAAAGATTTTTTTGAATTGACAGAATTGTTTAAATCAAACACTTTTAAAACATCTTCGGTAAGTTTAGGCTCAATTTTTTTAAGTTGGCTTAAAGACAGTTCGTTTAAATTTTTTTTTGTTTTTTCTGCTAAATTAACTATAGCTGAGGTTTTTTGATAAGCTTTTCTAAATGACATTGAATGATTTTTAACAAGATAGTCAGCTAAGTCTGTTGCAGTAATATATCCATTATTTGCGAGTTCAAGCATTTTTTTTTTATTAGAACTACAATTTTTTAATACCTCATCAAAAATTTTTAGACAATTTATAAGTGTATCGTTTGAATTAAACACTATCTCCTTATCGTCCTGTAAATCTTTAAAGTAAGATAATGGCAATCCTTTTAAAATAGTTAGCATAGAAAACAGATTTCCATAAGTACTTCCGGACTTACCTCTTAGATACTCTAAAAGATCAGGATTCTTTTTTTGAGGCATAATCGAAGATCCAGTTACAACTTTGTCTGACAAATTAATTAAATTAAATCCATCTGAGTTCCAAATAATCAACTCTTCTGCAATTCTCGAAATATGCATAGAGCATACTGATATGCTGTAAAGAAAATCAAGCACAAAATCTCTATCTGAAACTGTATCAATAGAATTGTTTGTAGGTTTTTTAAAACCAAGTTTTTTGGTTGTATAATTTCTGTCTATATTAAATGATGTCCCAGATAAAGCAGCAACACCAAGAGGATTTTCATCTAAACTTTCTATATTATTAGAAAATCTTTTTTTATCTCTATTAAAAATTTCAACATAAGCCATTAGATAATGTGCAAATGAAATTGCCTGAGCGTTTTTTAAATGAGTAAAACCAGGCATAATTGTCTGAATATTTTTTTCAGCTAATTTTACAGAACTCTTAATCACTTTATCAAGATTGTTATTTATTTCTTTAGTTGCAGATTTTAACCACAATTTAAAATCAGTTATTACCTGATCATTTCTTGATCTAGCTGTATGGACATACCCAGATTCTTCACCAATAATTTGAAAAAGTCTTTTTTCAATATTCATATGGATATCTTCGAATTTTTTATTAAACTCAAATTTTTTACTAGAAATTTCTCTTTCAATTTTATTCAGACCATAAATAATTTTATTTTTAATTTTAAACGAGATAATTTTTTGTTTAAAAAGCATTTCAACGTGGACAATTGATCCTTTGATATCTTCTTTGTAAAGTCTTTTATCAATATCTAAAGAATTACCAACTTTTTGAAACAAGCTTGATGAATTTTTTTTAATACGTGTGTTCCATATTGCCTGGTTGTTTTTATTTTTTGCCATGATATTTAATTATACCTATTTAATATGAGAATTTTAATATTATTTACCTTTTTAATCACAAATGCTCTTGGAAACGAATTACCAGATTTAAAAAATCTTGTAGTCCATAAAATCCCGAAAATATACGATAATGTTATTTTTTTAGATGATGCAGATGAAGAAATTAATATTCAAAATTTAGATAGTAAGCTGATAATATTAAATTTTTGGGCAACTTGGTGTGAACCATGTAAAGAGGAAATGCCTTCTTTAAATAGGTTACAAGCAAATCAAAAGCTAAAGAATTTAAAAATATATCCGATTAATATTGGTAAAGAAAATCTAAAAAAAGTTAAAAGTTTTTTTACTGAATTAGATATAAATAATTTAGAGCCCTATTTTGATAATCCATCAACTCTAGCAAAAACTTTTTCTTTAAGAGGGCTTCCAACTACCATACTTTTAAATTCTAAAGGAGAAGAATTTGCTAGGATCATTGGTTCAATAAATTTTGATGATGAAAACTTTATCAACTGGCTAAAAAATTTAAGTTAATCTTTAAAAAAATAAGCAAAAGCGACCAAAGCAATTATAGCAATAAATTGCAAAATGACTCTCATTTGCATTAACTTATTTGAATATTTTTTGCTTGTCTCTCCACCCTTGAAAAGAGTTCCTATACCTAATATTAGGACGACACCCACTGCAATTAAAAGTGTAATGGATAAAACTTTAACTATTATTCCTGAAAGCATAATTATATTGTAGATTGTTTTAGGAAATAAAACACTTAATTAATTAACTATGACATTATGACATTTTGCCTTAACTCCATAATTATTAAACCTGAAAATGGAAATAAAATAAAAAATGCAATTATTTTGCTACATGGATATGGCGGTGATGGGAAAGACATAAGTATGCTCTCATTAAATTGGAAAAGACATATCCCAAATACAGTTTTTATATGTCCAAATGGACACGAGACATGTGCTATGAACCCTTCAGGATATCAATGGTTTGATCTTACCAAAGAAGAACCATCTTATATATTGGAGCAATCAATTAAAGCTGAGAATGTAATTAAAAAATTTATAGAGGAAGTTAAATTAGAATTTGATTTATCAAATAAAGACATATGTCTATCTGGTTTTAGCCAAGGTTGTATGATGTCTTTAAATGTTGGCTTAACATCAGATAAAAAATTTTCTTGTATCGTTGGTTTTTCCGGAAAAATTATTGATAAGGATAACTTAAAAAATAGAATCAAAAATAAAACTGAAACTTTACTTATCCATGGTGATACTGATCAAATTGTCCCATCAATCAACTTACTAGAAGCTAAAGACTTTTTAATAAGAAATAATGTCAAAGTTGATACACTTTTAATTAAAAATTGTGATCATCACATTCCTATACAAGCTTCTAGTACAGCATTGAATTATATATTAAAGAAACTTTGATATCTCTTAATATTGATTAAGTAGATCAACTGAGTTAAAATTAATATATGAATAACTTTATTGAACAAAACATTTCCTTAGAAAAATGTCCGGCATTAGTCTTAAATGCTGATTACAGACCGTTAAGTTATTATCCTTTATCATTATGGTCGTGGCAAGACACAGTAAAATCAGTTTTTTTAGATAGAGTGATCATAGTTAGCAATTATGATAGAATTATCCGAAGTCCTTCTTTTAATATGCAATTACCAAGCGTTATTGCACTGAAAGATTATATTATTCCACAATCAAAACCAAGCTTTACAAGATTTAATGTATTCTTAAGGGATAAATTTTCTTGCCAGTATTGTGGCAGCGATGACGAACTTACTTTTGATCATTTGCTTCCAAGATCAAAAGGCGGTGAGACTAACTGGGATAACGTAGTTACTGCGTGTTCTGCCTGCAATGTAAAAAAAGGTGGAAAATTATTAAAAAACTCAGGAATGAAATTACATCAGCACCCATATAGACCTTCAACAGAAGATTTACACAAAAATGGAAAACATTTTCCTCCAAACTTTCTTCATAAAAGTTGGATGGACTATCTATATTGGGACGTAGAACTAGAAGCTTAAATTTTTTCAGATATATTTATTGCAATTTTAGATCCAGTTTTTATTAATTTATCTAAAATTAAGTAAGGTCCTTTTTTGGTTGCACCTTCCTCATAAGCAATATCTTTATGATCAATTTCATCTTGCCTAAACTTAATTATTTTATCCTTTAACTTTTTTTCATCTTCTTTTAGTTCATTAATTTGATTAGCATAATGCTCTTGAATAACCTCTTCAACGGATGCTGTGCACAGCATAGCAGCTTTTTTACCAAGAATTGTTGTTCCAAATCCTAGTCCTACTCCTAATAAATCCCATAAAGGTAAGAATTTCGTAGGTTTAATATTTCTTTTTTTAATTTCATTTTCAAAATAGCTAGAATGTTCTTTTTCGTGCTCTTTCATATCTTCAATTTTTTTTTTTAAATCTTCATCTTTAATGAAAGTATTTAAAGCTAATAATTGACCTTCGTAAATCTTGATGGCACCCCTCTCACCTGCATGGTCAACCCTTATAAATTCTTCAATTTTTTTCTTATCTGTTCTTTTCATATGCAAAGTAAATTTTTGTTAAATAAAATGCTAATATTAAATTAATTATAATATTGTAGCTTGTAAGGGATAAACCAAACATTTTAAATGTTACATCTTTGCAACTTATACTTTTTTGTTGTAATTGCTTTAATATTTCATCTTTATCAACAATATTTGCTCCCTTTTCAAGATCGCAAAGTAAAGACTCTTGTATAAAACCTTGTTCAATTCCTAAGTGATATAAAGACAATATTGTTGCTATTAAAAAAATTATAGCTAGCGAGAGAATTAGATACTTTTCTAGTTTATTGTATTTATAATTTATTAATACAATTAAGATTGCTAAAAAATATGGGATCCTTTCATATAGACAAAGATTACAAGGTTGGTGACCAAGAATGTATTCTATGAAATATGCAGATATTAATGCAATAAAGCTTATTATAAATATACCTATAAATAAATTTTTTTTGCTGAGGTTAAACATTAAATTTATAAAATAATAATATTATTAAAAATATAATAACAAGTAATATCCCCAAAATGGTAAACCATTTTGATCCATGTTTGTTCATAAAATCAGTAAATAAATGTCCAAATTTATAAGACAAGTAAGAAATAATAAAAAACCTAAGACTTCTAGAGATAAGACTTACAAGGATAAATATGAACAGATTAAAACCAATTAATCCACTAGCAATTGTGAAAGCTTTATAAGGCAAAGGAGTAAAACCTGCTAAAAAAAGTATACTTAGCCATGCTAGAAACCCCTCTCCAATAGATAGATTATATTTCAATTTTTCAACTTTATTTTCATATCCATAAAATTCGATCACACTGAAAGATAGATCATAAAAAAATGATCCCAGGAAGTATCCAAAAACACCCCCCAAAACTGAAAAAATGGATGCTATCAAAAATATTTTTATGTAATTTTTTTTCTTTGCAATGACCATAGGCACAATCATTACGTCCGGTGGTATGGGAAAAAAAGAACTTTCAATAAACGAAACTAAACCCAAATAAAAGTTTGAGCTCTTATGTGATGCTAAATCTAAACATTTCCTGTAAAGAGTTTGAAACATTTTTTGGTTTTAATATAATTTTAGTTCTTATACTATTTAAATATAATTTAATTCAAATTAGCGGGCGAATGGCGGAACTGGTAGACGCGCACGACTCAAAATCGTGTTTCGCAAGAAGTGAGAGTTCGATTCTCTCTTCGCCCACCAAAAGATATGGAAATAAACAAACAAAATAATCTTTTAGAACTTTTTTATCAACAGTACTTAAAAGAAAAGCCTGATCAAATTTTTTTGAAATCATTAAAAAATTTAGAAAATAAATTTACATGGAAAGAAACCTATTTAAATATTTTAAAACTATCTGAAGAGTTAAGTTCATTTATAGAGAATAAAGATCGTTGTTTGTTAATTTCAGAAAATAGACCTGAATGGATGATCTCCGATTTAGCAATAATGTTATCAAAAGGTATTACTGTCCCAGCTTATACGACCTATGTAGAAAGAGATTATGAATACTTAATTAATGATTGTAATCCATCAGTTGTAATTGTTTCAGACTCTTTACAATATAATAAAATTAAAAATATAGTTAAATCCAAACCTTTCATAAAAAAAATATTATCTTTTGAAGAGATTAAAGATGCAAATGAGGTTATTTACGTCAAAAATATTTTTGAGAAAAAAAAATATCAGGAAAAAAATTTTCTAAATTTAGATATTTCTAGAAAAGATCTTGCCTGTATAATTTATACCTCAGGCACACAAGGAAACCCAAAAGGTGTGATGTTAAGTCATGGAGGAATATTGAGTAATTGTGAAGGTGCTTTATTTTTACTCAAAGAGTTTATTTCAAAAAAAGCTAGGTTTCTAACCTGGTTACCCCTGTCACACTCATATGAGCACACTGTTCAATTTGTTCAAATAGCATTAGGCGCCAGAGTGTTTTATGCTGAAAGTATTGACAAGCTAATAAAAAATATGGGCGAATGTAACCCTGATATTATGACCGCTGTTCCAAGATTTTATCAGAATTTATATCAAAAAATAAATGCATCCTTTAATAAAACAAAAGGCCTTAAAAAATATCTAATTAATAAGATGCTCTCTCTTGGAGAGAAGACTCTATTTAAAAATAAATTATCTAGCTTAGAAAAAGCACAAGATATTATTTGTGAAAAGCTTGTTAGAAAAAAAATAAAAGCACAATTTGGTGGTTCTCTAAAGTTATTTATTTCTGGAGGTGGTGCATTGGATAAAGATGTAGGAGTATTTTTAAATGCAATAGGATTACCGACATTACAGGGATATGGTCTAACAGAAACTTCTCCAGTGGTTAGTTGTAATCCAAAAGATGACATAAGGATAGATACTGTTGGACCTGCTTTTACTGCAAATGAGGTTAAAATAGCAGATGATGGCGAGATCTTGGTTAAGGGTGAAAACGTAATGTTAGGCTATTGGAATAATGAGGAAGAAACCAAAAAAGTTTTAAATGATGGATGGTTATCTACTGGTGATATTGGCCATTTTGAAAATAATTACTTAAAAATTACAGATAGAAAAAAAGATATTCTAATTACTCCTGGAGGAGACAATATTTCACCAATAAAAATTGAAAATGATTTATTGAAAATTGATTTTGTTGAACAAACTTTAGTGTATGGAGATAATAAACCTTATTTGGTTGCGTTATTAGTTTTAAATAAAGAAAAGTCGAACATACTTGACGAGATAATTTTAAAAGAACTAGAAATAGTGAATAAAAACTTATCAAAAATAGAAAAAATAAAAAAATTTATTGTCATTAAAGATCAATTTACAATTGAAAATGGACTGATAACACCGACATTAAAATTAAAAAGATATAAAATTATACAGAAATATAAAAATGAATTAGAAAATCTTTATTAATTTATTTTTATAAGATGGTTTATTAACCGCATAAACATTAACTTAATTAATAGATTAAAATTTAAAAAAAAACAAAAAATAAAAAATAATTTTTCAAATTTTAAGTTTCAATTAAAGGTTTGACATAACTTATAGAAAAAAATAAAAATATAGTAATAGCGAATCATTTTGATTCGTTTAACTAAAAAAGGGAGCTAAAGATGCCTAAGAAAAGAAAAAAAGCGGCAAAGAAAACTAAGAAAAAAGCTAAGAAAAAAGCTAAGAAAAAAGCAAAAAAAAGAAGAAGAAAATAGTAACTTAGTATTCTTTACAAAAAACGCTTCTCATTACAGTTTGTGTGTGAGAGGCGTTTTTTTTTATTCCTCAACAGGTTCGTCTGTATCAGAGATTGGTTCATCTACTGGAAGCTCAGTAGTAGCTGCTTTAGCAGATGGCGCAGCTTGAACTTGGGTACCCATGTTTCTCTTTAATGCTTTATCTAATTTTTTTTGAGTATCTTCTGGTGATAAATTCAAAATAATCTGGAACTCAGATAAAATTCTCTCATAAGCCTTTTCAAAAAGTTGTCTTTCACTATAAGATTGATCTACCATTAGATCATCACCTTTATTCAAATCTCTGACCACCTCTGCTAATTCATAAATTTTTCCAGAAGAAATTTTTGCCTCATATTCTTGTGCCCTTCTACTCCACATTGATCTTTTGATTTTTGGCTTACTTTTAAGAATTGAAATACATTTATTGACCTGATTAATAGTTGCTAAAGGTCTTAAATGAGATTGCTTATTTACTGGTACCATTCCGTTTGCTTTATCTTTTTCAAATTTTATAACGTAAGTCTCAACGTCAATTCCACCTATACTTATTTTTTTAAATTCTGTAATTTGTCCAACACCATGTTTTGGATAAACAACATAATCTTTAATTTTGTATTCTCTTTTTTCAGTTTCTTGTTTTTTAACTTTCTTTATCTCTGGTTTTACCTCATTAGTTTTAGAGATTCTTAGATTGTCAACCTTTGGCTCTGTTGGAGTTGAAGCTGTTTTTTTTATTGATTTTTTTTTTGTAGATTTTGTGGAAACTTTTTTTATGACTTTTTTTATGACTTTTTTTATTTTTTTTGTTTTTTTAACTTTTACTTTAGCAACTTTTTTTTTAGTAACTTTTTTTTTCACTTTTTTTTTGGTTTTTCTATTAAAGATTTTCCTTAAAATATTTTTCGTACTTATTTTGCTCATTCTTAAATTTTTCATGATCCGGTGGAGGATCTTTCTTTTCACTTATATTAGGCCAGATCTCAGAATATTTAGTATTAATCTCTAACCATTTTTCACTTCCAGGTTCAGTATCAGCTTTAATGGCATCAACGGGACATTCTGGCTCGCAAACGCCACAATCTATACACTCATCCGGTTTAATTACAAGCATATTTTTCCCTTCATAAAAGCAATCTACCGGACATACATCAACGCAGTCAGTTAACTTACATTTAATGCAATTGTCGTTAACAAGATATGTCATTTCGAACTTTCATTTTTAATTTTGTTTTTAATATCTCCCATAACTTTGCTATCTATATAAAGAAGCCCAGCAAGTCTTCTCATTAAATTAGTTTCGTATAAATCAGCATCTTTATTTGAGTATATTATAGCCCAGAGTGCCTCTATTATTTTGATTTTTTCATTCTCAGATAAATTTTTTACTTCTCTTGTAAATTCAAGGATTTGATTTGAATTTTCTTCAATAATTTTTGCTTCCTTAATTGTGGAAGAAAGATTTTCTTTTTTAACTCCCAATTCTAAAAGCGTTTTTTTAATTATTTTTTCTTCATTATCAGTATAATTTTCATCAATCTTAGCAGCATGGATTAACAAAGCACCGACTTTAATTAGAAAGCTATTTTCAATTTTTTTATCGTCTTTCCTAAAAAACATAATGACTAGCTTAGGTTTAAATTTTTTAAAACTTCAAATGGATTTTCTTTCGAAACTTTTTTAATTGGAGCTTTTTTGAATTTTTTAATTGGATTGTATTTAAAATATATTTCTTTTTCTTTTTCAAATACTTTATAATTCATCTTCGTTAAGAGTCTTTTAAAGTTTTCTTTACTGCATCCTAATAAATTTAACATTTCAGGAACTACTTTAATGTCACTTTTTTCTTTTGAATTTGAATTAATGATTAACATAAATAGTCTTTCTAGAATATCTATCCTAACAAAGAATGCGTCAAATTTCTCAAATCCACATAAAAGCATGAAGTTTTGATTTTTTAAGTCTTTATTGTCTACAAAATTAAGACCAAATGTGGGGGGTTTTAAATTATAATATTTTTGATGAAAATTTTTCCATAATAAAGTCCTTAAAGAAACAGCCTCAGGCTTAATTAATTGATGTAGAAATACGTGATACCGTCCAAATTTTACACCTAATTCTCTAAGAATTTTTCTCTCATTTTGACCTAAATTTTTTAAATATTCAGATACCTGATCTCTCTTTAAGACACCATTATTTTCATAAAGTTGATAGGCCAAAGCTTTTATCGACGGGTTATTTTCTTTAATATTTTTTAGGTCAATAAGACTTTTTAACACCTCATTAATTTTTTTTTGAATCCACCCGTAAATATATTCATTTAATTTTTGTTTGGGACCTTGATCAATTATGTCATCTATTAATAAATTAAAATTAGGATTTAGATAATCGGTACCTGTAGAAAGTTTTGCAATGGGAAATTTGTTCCAATAAATTTTGAAATCTTCATCGAGTTGAATTAAACCAGTGTCAATAATTGCCTGAATTCTTCTTTCAAGTTCTGGGCCAATAGTCTGTCTTGCTGCTTTTTTTAAGGATTTGATATCTGTCTCTAGAGCACCTTTTTTAAGGTCTAATTCTAATTTTAGCCCATTGATTTTTCCAATAAATTGTTCATCGATCATTACGTCATTGTTTTCCAAGATTTCTGTTTTAAATTCCATGTCTTGTTTTAATCCTCTTGCAAGAACACTTGCTCTTTTATCAATAAAAGTTTTAGTAAGTTCTTCATGAAGTCTATCCGAAAGTCTATCTTCTAAGTGTTTTGTTTTTTCAATCCAATAATCTTGATTTTCTACCCAATTATTTTTATTTGAAACATATGACCAAGTTCTAACATTTGCAATTCTATTTGACAAAGAGTCAACATTTCCTTCTAATTTATCGAGCTTAATAAGCTGTAATCTCATATAATCCTCAGAAATTACTCCCTTATCACTATTTAAAAATTTAAATACACTTCCAATAACTTCGTAATGGTTACCATAAGTTTTTTTTACAAAATCAGGAATTTGACAACATTCCCATAAAAGACTTAAAGTTTTCTTATTAAATTCTAAATTAATAAAATTAGCATCTTTTAAAAAATATTTAAGTGCTTTTTCATCTTCACACTCATTTATTTTTCTTAACCATTCCATGTGAGGTTTTTCATCTAAACTTTTAATTAAACTAGAAGAATTATCAAAATTTAAATTTGAATTCCTCCAAAATAAGGTTCTTATCTCCTCAAATTTATGATTTTCCAATAGATCAACGTTTTCAGCTGTTATTTCTTTACATTCTCCAGTAATACCAAAACTACCATCATTTAAATATCTTCCAGCTCTTCCAGCTATTTGACCTATCTCAGAAAGATTAAGTCTTCTTAATTTTTTTCCATCAAATTTTTTTAGGTTTGAAAAGTAAATATGTTCTAAATCCATATTAATACCCATCCCTATCGCATCAGTGGCAACTAAAAAATCAACGTCACCTGATTGATATAATTCTACTTGGGCATTTCGTGTTTTAGGGCTAAGTGATCCCATTACTATAGCTGCTCCACCCTTTTGTCTTCTAATTAGCTCAGCTATTGCGTAAACCTCTTCAGCAGAAAAAGCTATGATTGCTGTTTTTCTGTTTATTCTCGAAATTTTCTTATGACCTGAATATGTCAGCTTTGATAGTCTTTCTCTATTTATAAATTCTATATCACCATCTAATTTGGTAATAATATTTTTTATAGTATTGGAACCCATTAACATCGTAAGTTTTTCACCTCTCATATTTAAAAGTCTGTCTGTGAAAATATGCCCCCTCTCATGATCAGCACACATTTGTATTTCATCCACTGCAACAAATTCTAAATATTTATCGATTGGCATAGACTCTACAGTACATAAGAAATATTTAGAATTTGGTGGAATAATTTTTTCCTCTCCAGTTATAAGAGCGACTTTGTCATTACTAATTTTTTTTATTACTTTGTCATAAACCTCTCTAGCTAATAACCTCAGTGGAAAACCAATCATTCCAGTTTCAAAGGAAAGCATAGTTTCTATTGCAAGATGGGTTTTTCCTGTATTGGTTGGGCCGAGAACTGCAGTAATTTTATTTTTTTTCATCTCTATGTTTAGTATTCTTTTTTTTTTACCTACCAGATATTGTTGCAGCTATAGAACAAAAATAGACTAAAACATGACCGAATCAGAAGGCTAAAAGTTCTCATTTTACCTGTTTAGTATTTTCCAAATACCTGAAGCAGAGGTTATAATTTTCTGATTACATTTAAGTTCACAAAATAAAAAAATAAGTGTTTTAGTTTTTTTTAAGATTTTTGTGTGACCAATTATTTCATCTCCTTCCTTTGAGGCACCAATAAATTTAATATCTAATGAAATAGTTACACATGGCACTTTACCAGCTGCTCTATGTGCAGCTGTTCCTGCGCCAGAGTCTATCAAGGCAGATAAATATCCACCATGAGTTATACCTATAGCATTTAAATGATTTTTGTTTACTAAAGATTTAAATTCGTATTCTTTCTCAGATACTGTTCTAAACAAAACACCTCCGTTGTGTTTCATAAAACCTGGTTTAATACTTATCTGTTCATAATTACTGCTCATGTCTTATTATAGTACATAGGTTAATATTATTAAAATTACCAAAATAATTATAAAAAAATAGATTACTGATTTTTGCAGTGATGCCTTTAGAAGCCAATCAAACATATTATTCCTTTTTTGGTGGACCGCCCAGAACTCGAATCTGGAATCTCCCGGTTCGTAGCCGAGCGCCTTATCCAATTTGGCCAGCGGTCCTCATTTTATAGTTTTAAATATAGCTTAGTTATGCTAATTTTTTGATCTTATTACCAATTTTTGCTCAATAAAAATACAGCTTTGCAGAAAAAAACTAATTAATGTGCTAAAATAACATTAAATATACTTTTTTTTAGGTATATAAACCGTTAAAAAATGAGTGAAAAATTACTTGTACCTGACATTGGTGAATTTGAGAATGTTGAAGTTATTGAAATACTTGTAAAGCCAGGTGATCAAATAAAGAAAAATGATCCGTTACTTACAATTGAAAGTGACAAATCTAGTGTTGAAATTCCATCTACAACTGATGGAAAAATTGAAAGTGTTGAAATTAAAGTTGGGGACAAAGTTTCAAAAGGAGATCTGATATTGAATTATTTATCTTCTTCTAAAACTTCATCTGATGTCAATCTTCCAAAAGATACAGAGAACATAATTAAACAGGCAGAGGCAGTAATTGCTGATAAAAAAGATCCAGAAATAGATATAAACCAAACTGTTTCTAAAAAAAAACAAACCACAATTCAAGTTGTGAATGGGAGTGATATTGACCCTCTAGAAACAAATGATTGGTTAGAGTCATTATCTGCAGTAATCTCAAAAGATGGAAATCATAGAGCCCACTTTTTAATAAAAGAATTAATAAACAAGGCTTACCGTGAAGGTGCAAATATCCCCTATACACAAAATACTCCATATATAAATACAATCCCCCCTGAGGCAGAGGTGAAATCTAGTGGAGATCAAAACATAGAAAGACGAATTAGGTCATTAATAAGATGGAATTCAGCTGCTATGGTAGTGAGAGCCAATAAAAAGTTCCCTGAACTAGGTGGGCACATTGGTACATTCGCATCAGCAGCTACATTATACGACGTGGGAATGAATCATTTCTGGAGAGCAAAAAATAATAAGTTTGGTGGAGATCTGATTTACTTTCAAGGTCATAGTGCACCTGGAATGTATGCGAGAGCTTTCTTAGAGGGAAGATTAAATAAAAAACAATTAGATAGCTTTAGACAAGAAGTCAAACCTGGAGGACTATCTTCTTATCCTCATCCATGGTTAATGCCAAAGTTTTGGCAATTTCCAACAGTATCTATGGGACTTGGTCCTATGCTTGCAATTTATCAAGCTAGATACATGAAATATTTAATCAATAGAGGATTAATAAAAGATGAAGGAAGAAAAGTATGGGCTTTCTTAGGTGATGGAGAGATGGATGAACCAGAGTCAATGGGAGCAATTGGTTTAGCTGCTAGAGAGAATTTAGATAATTTAATTTTTGTTATTAACTGCAATCTACAAAGACTAGATGGACCTGTTAGAGGTAATGGAAAAATAATTCAAGAACTTGAAGGGAGTTTTAGAGGATCTGGTTGGAACGTAATAAAAGTAATTTGGGGTTCCTATTGGGACTCTTTACTGGCTAATGATAAAGAAGGCCATTTAGTAAAACTTATGAATGAGACAGTTGATGGAGAATACCAAGCAGCTAAAGCAAGAGATGGTGCTTATGTAAGAGAAAAATTCTTTGGAAAATATTCTGAAACTTTAGAAATGGTTTCAAGTCTATCAGATAAAGATATCTGGAGGCTAAACAGAGGTGGACATGATCCACATAAAGTTTATGCAGCATACGATAAAGCAACTAAACACAAAGGCAGCCCAACAGTTATAATTGCCAAAACTATTAAAGGATATGGGATGGGAAAATCTGGAGAAAGTGTAAACACAACTCATCAAACTAAAAAATTAGATGTTGATGACTTAATGTATTACAGAGACCGTTTTGATGTCCCTTTGACAGACGAACAAGTGAGAAATATTGAATATTTTAGACCAGATGAAAAATCTCAAGAAATTAAATATTTAAAAGAAAGAAGAATTAAATTGGGAGGATTTTTACCGGAGAGATCAACTTTTGCAAAACCTATTAAAGCACCTTCAAAAGATATTTTTGATTTTATGAAAGTATCAACTGGTGAAAAAGAAATGTCTACAACAATGGCTCTTGTCAGAATGTTAACGAATTTAATGAGAGATAAAAATATTTCTCCAAGATTAGTTCCAATCATTCCAGATGAAGCCAGAACATTTGGTATGGAAGGATTTTTTCAAAAAATTGGAATTTATGCTCATGAAGGTCAAAAATATGAACCAGAAGACTCTGCACAATTAAGCTCATATAGAGAAGAAAAAAGTGGACAAGTTCTAGAGGAAGGAATTAATGAGGCGGGTGCAATGTCTTCATGGATTGCTGCAGCAACAGCTTACACAAATCATGATATTGAAATGATTCCGATCTACACCTTTTATTCTATGTTTGGTTTTCAAAGAATTGGAGATCTTGCTTGGGCAGCTGGAGATAGTCAAGCCAGAGGTTTTTTGATTGGTGCTACTGCAGGAAGAACAACATTGGCTGGAGAAGGTTTACAACACCAAGATGGTCATAGCCATTTAATTGCTTCTACTATTCCAAATTGTGTAAGTTATGACCCAACTTTCCATTATGAACTGGCAGTAATTTTTAGAGAGGGCTTGAGAAGAATGCACGAGAAAAAAGAAAATGTCTTTTATTATATTACAACAATGAACGAAAATTACCCTCATCCAGAGATGCCAAAAGATAAAAATACAGAAGAAGGAATATTAAAAGGGATGTATAAAATAAAAGATTTTGACAAACATAAAAAAACTAAAATTCAACTTCTTGGATCAGGCACAATACTAAGAGAAATGATTTCGGCAGCTGAAATTTTGCAAAAAGACTATCAAATTGATAGTGAGATTTGGAGTGTTACTAGTTTTAATGAACTTAGAAAAGATGGAATGGAGGTTGAGAGATATAATTTGTTAAATCCAGACAAAGAACCAAAAAAATCTTTTGTAGAGCAATGTTTAGGTAAAACAGAGGGTCCAATTATGGCTGCTTCAGATTATATGAGGATGAATTCAGATCAAATTAGACCTTATACAAATAAGAGTTTTTACTCACTGGGAGCTGATGGTTTTGGAAGGAGCGATACAAGAAAAAATTTAAGAAAATTCTTTGAAGTGGATAAAGAGCACATAGTTGCGTATGGATTAAGTATATTAGCAAAAGAGCAACTTATAGCCTCAAAACATGTAAAAGAGGCAATGAAAAAATATAACATTGATGGCAACAAGCCAATACCTACTAGATTATAAAATGAAAGAGATCGATATTAAGGTTCCAAATATTGGTGATTTCACAGACGTTGAAGTAATAGAAGTTTTGGTTAATCAAGGCCAAGAAATATTAAAAAATGATCCATTAATAACAATTGAAAGTGATAAATCTAGTGTTGAAATTCCATCAAACTTTGAAGGAAAAGTCAAATTTCTTAAATTAAAAGTTGGTGATAAAGTTTCGGAGGGTGATTTAATTTTAATATTAGAAAGTTTGTCAACTGAAAGTAGAATTAAAGAGGAGACAAAAATTGAAAAACAATCCGAACCGATTGTAGAAACAAAACAAGCAACAGAACAAATTTCTATATCTGAAAAAAAAATTAAAGATATTTCCTCAGCAAGTCCAAAAGCTAGAAAATTTGCAAGGGAGCTAGGTGTTAATATTAACCAAGTGGTAGGTAGTGAAAAAGATGGAAGAGTAATAGAGGATGATATTAAAAAATTTGTTTCTTCTAAATCAGTAAATAATAATGAGGCAAAAGAAATCAAACCAATTAAAATCAAGAATGAGTATGAGCATTCAGATTTTGGACAAGTTGAGATTAAAGATATACCAAGAGTAAAGAAATTAGCTTCAACCTATCTTACAAATTCTTGGACAACCATTCCCCATGTAACTAATCATGATGAGGCAGATATAACAGAAATGGAAAGTTTTAGAAGTTCTTTGAAAGATATTTATACTGGCGAAAAAATAAAAATTACTCCTTTGGCATTTATTATTAAAGCATTAGTTGCCTCTTTAAAAAAGTTTCCAAG
>CABYBM010000010.1 GCA_902517175.1 uncultured Pelagibacteraceae bacterium
ATGTATATAGGGAAGGGGAGCTCAAGGATTATTTTCCTAAGCAATAAGTCTCTAATTTGGATTTTGCTTTAAAAATTCAATATATTTTAAAACTTTATCAAAATTTTCATCAGGTATATCTTTGTAACTCGCATTAAATTTAGATTTCACACAAATAGCTACATGCGCATAGGCATTTCTACCTTTTGGATGATTAGGATGATCAGGTAATTGACCTTCCAAATAATCGCCAGCTTCCTGAATGATTTTCCACAGTTTACTTGCGTTTTCTTTATTCAAATTTATTAATTTTTTGTTTTATCTCTTCTAGTTCGAGTATGGTTCGAGTTTATTTTATTCTTTTATATGCAATTTTATTCCAATTATAGCCCTCATGAGCAGCATTTATGACTATAATCCTAGATTTATCCATATCAATCAAAATTGATTGTCCATATGCTCCATCAAGAGCCAGAATATTTCTATTTTTTTTAATTCCAGGAAATGTCAGATGAAATTGACCTCCGTAATATCTACTATAACCATATGCAGTTCTATTATTAATATTATTCTTTTTTTCATTTTTTTTAATTTTTCTTTCATTAATTGTTTTTAAATATTTACCAACACAAGTATCATTTTTCCAATCGTCCATTATAGCTTTCGCAATTCTTAAATAATCATATCTATCAGCTCTGAAAGAATATCTTAATGGACCACTTTCATCTGTAACTGGATACTTTTTTCTTACAGTTCTAAAATTTTGTTTTAAAAAAAATACGTCATTTTTAATTCTTACTTTTTCTTTGAATATTTTATCTAATAGATTTTGAAAATTGTCTTCAGATTTAAACCAAATATAATTAATGATAATATTTGAAACTATATTACTGTAGTTATATTTATTTTTTTTTGGTTTAGTGTCACGAAAAATACCTTCCATATGATACTGTATTGTATTTACATTTGGATTTTTCTCTCTCCCTTTCCCTTTTCTCAAATTATTTTGTGATATTTGTTGATCACCAGCTGCCATATTTAACAAATCAATCAATTTAACATTTTCATAAAGAGTATTTTGAAGCAAAGGCCAGTCACTTAATTTCGTATCAACACTTTCAATATATCCATCACAAATTGCATGACCGACTAAATATGAGGTGATACTTTTTCCAATTGATGCACTAGTCCATTTAGTATTATCTTTAAATAACTTTCCAAACCTATCTTTTGGAGAAATTTCATCTATTACTATTTTTCCATTTTCAAATAAAATATAGCTAAGTAAGCCAGTATTTTTCATTTCTTTTATTATTTCTTTATCATCTCTTAATTCTGATTTAAATTCATATGGCTTGCTTGAAGCTTTTGCTCCAATTCTGGACCAACCTTTATCATCTTCAATTAAATGGAAAACTCTATATAAAAGTTGTGCATGAGTAGGTTTTGCATCCCATGGTATTTTATCAAAATATTTTTTTGGTATTTTAAAATTGATTTTAGTTGTGTTTTTATCTAAATATTGAAAGTAGGAATTTGCTGCTAACCAATATGTAAATTTTTTTATATATCCATCATCAGCTAAGCTTGGTGAATTAAAAAATAAACTAAGAAAAATTATTATTAAATATTTTCTCATAATAAAGATGATATCAAAAATAGTATAAATTTTATATTTGTTTTATCTTTTTTAATTCGAGTATGGTTCGAGTTTATGAGATGAAATTGATGAGTCTTTATACGATTTATTTCAAGCTAACTTTTTAATGTCCGCATAAGTACTGTAGAATAATGCAGCTTAATGTGGATTAGGTTGAACCGCTAATCCCGTAAATAATCGCCAGCTTCCTGAATAATTTTCCACAATTGATTAGCATTAATTTTGTTCATAATAATCAAAAATTTATATAATCTATTTATCATATGATATTTGTTAAAAATTTTAATTCAATCTCAAATCAGGAATGGAAAACAAGTGAGAAATATCCAGGAGTGAGATGGAAATTTTTAGTTGATGCAGATATTGATGGAAGCAAAGGAATTTCTTGCGGTTTTGCAGAAGTTTTACCAGGCGGAAAATTAACTTTACATCATCACGCGCCAGACGAAATTTATGTTGTAACAAATGGTTCTGCAACTTTAAACAAAGATGGTGAATTTGAAGAGATAAAAAAAGGGGACGTAGTTTATATTTCCAACAATGCTAAACATGCATTAAAAAATAATACTAGTGAAACATTTGGATTTTATTGGCTTTTCCCAAAAGATCGATTTAAGGAAGTTGAATACTTTTCTGATGAGTAAAATTTTTTAATTTAAAAAATGAACACTAAAAAGTTTTTTGTCATCAACCCAAGTTTTATCTAGTTTCCATCCAGCTCTATTAGCTAAGTTTTTGAAGGATTTAATCGTATATTTATGAGAATTTTCAGTGTGAATTTCTTCATTTTTTTTAATTAAATAATTTGAACCATTAATTCTAATATTATTTCTTTTTTTTGATTTTAGTCTCATCTCAATTCTTTTTTTTTGTTTATTATAAATTGCTAAATGTTTATAAGAATTCAGATTTATATCTGCACCTAATTCAGTATTGATTCTTCTTAAAATATTTTTATTGAATTTTGCAGTCACCCCTTTTTTGTCATCATAAGCAGTAATTAGAGTTGGGATATCTTTTACTAAATCAGCACCGATGATAATTTTTTTTGCTTTAAATTTTGATTTTAACATTTTTAAAAATTTAACAGCATCCTTCTCTTCGAAATTTCCAATGGTTGATCCTGGAAAAAATATAATTATATTTTCAGATGAATTAATTTTAAAAGGTAGTTTATTATTTCTTGAAAAGTCATATCCTTTAGGAGTAATAGCTATTTTTGGGAATTTTTTTTTAAAACTTTGAGATATCTTGTTTATATAATTTTCTGAAATATCCAAAGGTATATATTTTTTGGGCTTATCTAAACTGTTGAGAAAAATAGCTATTTTCTTGAAGTCTCCAGCACCTGGTTCAATTAAAACTGCTCGCTTACCTATTTTATTAGCAATTTCAATTTTATTATCTTTTAAAATTTTTCTTTCAGTTCTTGTTGGGTAATATGTTTTTAACTTCGTTATTTGTTCAAAAAGTTTTGATCCACGAAAGTCATAAAACCATTTAGAACTCAGCTCTTTATTTTTTTTACTTAAACCGAAACTTACTTCTTGTAAAAATGATTTCATTTTATACTCTGCCTAACTAAAAGACGACTAATTGGCATTGAAAATCGCCCTTGTCTCTCATTATCTGTGCTCACTTTGGATATTGCGAGCATGTTAGATAGATTTTTAATCATTAATTTTCTTTTTTCTGGTTTTAAGATAAATGCTGCGTAAAAAAATCCTGCAGCAATTTCAGCTACTTTAGTAACTGGTCCTTCCATAGATACAACATTTGTTTCGATAGTCACACTTGCTTCTGGAAAAGCTTTATGCGCAAGATTACTTAGACTTTCAGATCCTCGTATCCTTGGATCACCTAAATCAATCTCTCCATAACTAGGTATTTCTTCTTGTACATAACTATAAATTAAATCATGTACCTCTTCATATCCGGATGCCACATTCATTGGTCCATCAACTAATGCTGCAAACTGACCTTTAGAAGTTAAAACTCGTTTGATTTCATCTAAAACAGGAACTATCGGGTCCATTAATGTCAAAGCCCAATGACATAACACAATGTCTATAGAGTTATCATTGATTGCTTTTAAATTTTGCGCTTTTGACTCGATAAGATTAACCCCACTATTTTTAAGACGAGTCTTAGCTAGTACCAATTCTTCAGGGCACATGTCTATACCTTTTAAATTTAAATTTTTATTACGATCAAATAAAATTTTTAATAACGGCCCTGACCCGCAGGCAAGATCTAATACACTCAAACCCACATTATCAGGCACAACTTCACTTAGCCATTCATAACTATTACGTCCAGCTTCATCACGACAAGAACTTGCACATGCTTCAGTAAATCCAGTATTTTCTTGATGGATTGTTTTTAAATGATCAACTAAAGCATTACCATTAGGATGAAGATTACGAGCAAGACTTTTAGTCCAGATCGAATTTAATCCATTTTGATTATTTATGTTTTTCATGATTTATCTTTTACTGGCCAACAAATCGGATTTAGTGGACTAGCAGCCAAGTCTCCTGGTTTGACATTTGGTACAAATTTCTGCCAGTCACCAGAAACCATCGTAGGTGAATCAACTATTCTCGCTCCATCACGATAATAAGTATTGGCAAGAGCCACTCGACTACGATTAGTTCTGTTGCGTGAAGCGGTATGAAAATTTAAATTATGATGAAAGCTAACTTCTCCCAGCTCAAATGGAGTTTCATTCACAGTTACATTATTTTTTGAAAAAACATCTGTAACCCCACGGTCATATCCAGTACCAGTTTTTTTAAACGTAACTGCATTGACTAATTTGTGGACATCGAGCGGATAGGCGAAAGAGAGTGGTCCCATCTCAAGAGGAATTGGCTGTGCAGGTGCCCAAGCAGTAACTACGTCATTGGTATTTAGAGGAAAATGATGATCGTCGAAGTGCCACGGGGTACGACCACAACCAGCTTGTTTAGCTAATACATTATCATGATAAAGTCTAACAGCTGGTACTCCAAGAAGATCTGCTGAAATTTGCCCTAGACGAGGTGACAATACATAGGCACGAAGCAGTGCGTTGTCAGGCCAAATCATTTCAAGACTAAGGAAACGGGCATGTGCTCCTTTATCTGGATCAACCTTAAATTCTTCTTTTAATAAATTAATTAACTCAGATCTAAGTTTTAACACAGCCCCAGGTGAAAAAACTTTTTTAAGTTTAATAAAACCATTTTTTTTAAAAAAAACAATTTGATCATTAGTTAAATGGTAGGGCTTAGCTAATTCTGAGATAACTTCATCATCACTTGGTATTGTAATATCTGGTAAAGGATCGGCATTAATAATCTCATTTTCTTTATCATCATTATCTGCGAGACTAACATACCAGTCCCACCAGGCCTGATTATCCTTATCCCATGGTTTACTAATATCTGTAGCATCAGTTAGTTTAGAATTTAAATTGGTATTAGATTTAGACATTTAGGTTGTTCTTATAGTTTTATTTTTTTTTAGTAACAGCGCGTTTTGACATGTAATGATTGATTTATCTGAAAAGTTTAATTTTTTTTTCTAGTCATACAAAAATTCTCTCATTTAGCAAGTCTTAGTCCAGACATTTGCCATCTTTGGTGAGGATAAAAGAAATTACGATATGATTTTCTCATTTGATCTTTAGGTGTAAGACAAGAGCCTCCTTTTAACACCATCTGGTTGACCATAAATTTACCATTGTATTCGCTGATATCATCATTGTGATATTTAAACCCTGGATAAGGAGAGAAGTTTGAAGAAGTCCACTCCCATACGTGTCCCCAATGTTGATTTAAATCTGCACCATTTTTTTTTGAATATGGCTGATATATTTTATTTTCTAAAAAATTCCCTTGAATATTATCATTAGAAGCAACCTCCCATTCAAATTCTGTTGGAAGTCGTTTATTGTTCCATCTTGCAAAAGCGTCAGCTTCAAAGTAGCTAATATTACTTACAGGCGCATTGAGATCTATTTCTTTATTCCCATTTAAAGTGAAGTGAAACCATTTACCTTCTTTTTTTTTCCAATAAAGAGGGGACTGCCAATTTTCCTGCTGGCATTTTGAAAATCCATCGGACAACCAATATTCACTTTTATTATAACCATCATTATCAATAAACTCGATCCATTCACCATTTGTAACTAATTTGTTTGATATTTCAAAAGGGAGGATTAAAACTTCATGTTTAGGTCGCTCACAATCGAAAGAGAAATTTTCATCATCTGTACCTACACTTTTAATAGCTTTTTCAAAACCAACCCATTCTTGTTTAATATTTTCACTTTCAATATCTTTTTTAATTGGATCGTACTTGGGACCAGTAGGGTTGAAGCTTAAACCATGCTGTAGATCTGTTAACATTAATTCTTGATGTTGCATTTCATGGTGACAACCTACTTCAATCATATCTAAATTCGAGTTACTTGATTGACATAACTCTTCAATCCTGTGGTTTATAGTTTGCCTATATTCTAGAACCTTATCAATCCCAGGGCGTGAAATTATGTTTCGAAGTGATCTCGTGTATCTTGGACCTGCTTTGACATAATAAGAATTAAATAAATAATTATAATCCTCATTAAGATATTTATAATTAGACTTTATTTTACTTAAAATAAATTTTTCAAAAAACCAAGTAGTGTGAGCAAGATGCCATTTAATAGGTGAAGCATCTTCCATCGATTGTATATTCATGTCCTCTGGACTTAGATTTTCAATAATTTTAATCGACTTATTTCGTGTTTTCTCAAACAGGGTCTGAATATCTTTATTATTCATAAAATAACTTTATCAAAATAACAACAAAGCCAACATAGTTCACTTTACAAAACGACGCTGTTTATTAAACTTACTTATATTGTTGATCAGAATCCTTTATGTCTTTTGTAACAGTTTCTGAACTTATTTTTGTTGGCTCATCAATTGGCTCTGTAGTAGGGTTTAATTCAATACCTGCGGGCGTAATTGACTGAGGCATTGCAATGAATTGAGAGTCTGGATTTTCAACTGCTGGTCTAACTCTAGATCTATAAATACCATAGACTCCAATTAAAATATGAAAAAACATTAGAAAAACAAAAAAACCATTCAGACCTGCTATATCCATGAAAATTGAGCATAAAAATGGACCTCCAATTGCACCTAAGCCAAAAATAAATTGTAAACTTGCACCAGCTGCAACGAATTTTTCCTTAGAAATAAAATCATTTGTATGAGCAAGTATTAAGGAGAACATTGGTAAACTACAAAAAGAAAATAAAATTAAAAAAAAATAAAACCAAAATTTACTTGTTCCTAAGCCTTCAGGTAAATACATTTGTGCTGATGAAAAAATTGCACATAATGCAAAAAAAGCAGCAGCGAAACTCACATAAATAATTACTTTTCTTCTATCATACATGTCAGACAATTTTCCTATTGGCCACTGAGAAATTGCACCGGAAACAGCTAATAAAAACGTAACTAATGAAATATGAAAAATAGAAAAATTCATTCCTGCAGCATACACAGCTAATAATGTGAATAATGCAGATTGTATTGTTCCATAAAGAAATGAACTCACCATTCCAAAAGGAGATGAAATATAAACCTCTTGGATAGTCATAGTTTCTATTTTTTTAAATGTTGGAGGTTTTCTTTTAGTGAGTAAAATTGGTATTAATGCACCTGATGTTATTATTGATACCAATATAAAAGGTTCAAAATTTATTGGATTACTAAAGTTTAAAAAAAACATTCCTATCCCCATCGAACCATACAAAATCACCATATAGATTGATAAGACACTTCCTCTATTTTTATTACTGGCTCTATCATTTAACCAACTTTCAGCTACTGTATAAATAGAGACCATACTGATACCCGTAAGTACCCTTAAGAGAAACCAAACAAATGGACTAACAAACACCGCGTGAACTAAAATTACTAAAGATGCAATTGATGCAAAAGCTGCAAAAATTCTAATATGACCAACTCTTGATATTAATTTAGGGATAGTAATTGCGCCTATAAAATATCCAACAAAATAACCAGACATCATAAATCCAGTTGCAGTTAGACTAAATTCCTCTTTAACTGCTCGAACTCCTAGAAGTGACCCTTGAAAACCATAAGCAAGCATAATTGCTCCCATACCTAAAAATAATGCCCACGAATTTTTTAACACTTTGTTCATATAAATCGCTGTCTATTTCTGATTTGTGGCCAAATCAAGTAAATTGTAATGCTACTATGATTTTTTTAGTTTGAGAAAGGAGTGAATTGCTATTGTCAAAATGATGACAATACCCCCTTGAATCGTTTCGAGACTTGGCTGTTCTTTAATGACCATCCAAACCCAAATTGGCCCGACAATTGTTTCTAGCAAGAAGAATAAGTTAACCTCTTCTGCAGGTATAAATCTTGGAGCGATAGTCACTAAAACAAAAGGTATAGCAACACACATTACACACATTAAAGGTACCATTAAAAGGTCTTTTCCTATTAAAGAATAAGTTTCAATAAAGAAAATGGCAAATACTGCAACTAACAGCTTACCAACGACAGCAGCAGGTACTAAGTTCTTTGTTTTAGCAGATCTAATAGTCACAGCTCCAACTGCCAATCCCAAGGCACAAATAAGTCCCAATAAATCTCCAAAAATATTTCCTAATTGCAAGGAGTCGTAAAATATATAGATAGCAGCAATAAAGGTCACTCCAATTGCTATCCAAGTTTTGCTATCTGGCATCTCTTTTAAAAATATTGCGCCTAAAATTGCTGAAAGCATAGGAGCCATAGCAATCATGACTAATGTATTAGCTACATTAGTATTTTGAATAGAAACAACAAAGGCAATATTTGTTATAGAAAAAGTTATTATATAAATTATTCCATGATGACCACTAGTGAAAAGCATTTTAAAAAAATTTGCTTTATAAATAAGTAGCATCCCAACTAACACAGTAAAAAAAGGAATTATCCCCCTGTAAAAAACTAAACTCCAAGTATCTACACTAGCCAATCTTATGAACAAACTGTCAGGAGTGATAAACATCACAGCAACAAAGGCTAACAAAGAACCTTTTTGCTGGTCATTTAAAGTTTTCACGCCCTAAGTTCTTTCCAAAAAATTTTAGCAAGATTTATACCTGATAAATCGAAATGAGTTTTTAGTCCAGTCGGAGATGTGACATTAATATCTCCATTCAGTTTTTGATCAATAAAGTCTATTCCTGCAAAAAAAATATTTTCTTTTTTTAAATCTTTAGCAATTAGCTTAGATATCTTATTTTCATGCTTACTAAGTTTAATATTTATAGGTATTGCACCTTTACTCATGTTACTCAAAATTGAGCCTTTTTTTGGAATTCTTGAGATTGCTCCATAGACCTTACCATTAATTATAAAAACTCTTTTGTCACCTTTACTAATTTTAGGTAAAAATTTTTGCAACATTATATGATCATGTTTTTTAATAAAACTATTGATTAGTTTTGAGTCAAATTTATTTAATAAATGTATATGGTTTCCACTGTAACTGTGAATTGGTTTTAAAATAACGCTGCTATTTTTTTTGAAAAATTTTTTTATTTCATCAATATTTTTAGTAAAAATAGTACTCGGCATATATTTTTGATACCTAGCTGAGTATAATTTTTCAGAGACATTTCTAATAGAAGTAGGGTTGTTAAGTATTTTTACCTTATGTCTAATAGTGTCTAAAATGTATGTAGTTGAAATATATTCAAGATTAAATGGAGGATCTTGGCGTATAAGTATAAATTTACATTTAGTAAGGTCTAAACTACATTTTTTTAATATTTTAAAAAATTTTTTTTGTGCATAGTTAAATTTAATAAAAAAACCATTTGCAATTACTTTTGACTTGATGATTGAAAGATCTTTTGGCTCATAATAGAATATTTTATAATTCTTATTTTGAATTTCATTACCCAAAAATATACTTGTATCTGAAACAGGATTTAATTTTGAAGGATGGTTTCCTTGAATAGCAACAATTTTATTTATCATATAATTCATCTAAATTTTCATTTTCTGAAAATTTACTAATCATATGATCTGCGTTTGTTGTCTTATTATCAATTACTTTTTGTAAGTGACTTAAAAAAATTGTTTCGTTGTTTCCTTTTCTGCTCAAAATATCTCTATTTTCCAAACCTTTTTTTGATAAATTTAATAGTGTGGATGACCAGTAAAGAAGATCTTTACCCATTAATTGAGTATTAAATCCTTTTTTTGGTGCTTCTAAATATGCATTAATAACCTTATCTGTTTCCCACTTAGAAATAACATCATAAACCTCCTCAAGATTGCCATAAAGCATTCCAATATTAAATGCAGGTCCAGCACACAAGCAATCCCAACCACAAGTATCCATAGACCTAAGCTCAATATATTTTTTTAATCTATTCTCGGTAAAGATTGTACTTAAATGTGTTGTAAGATCACTCTCTGTAGGTAATCGTTTATTAATTTCTGAAATTTTACCTTCCATAAAATCTCTAAAAATATATTTTCTCCCAGAAATATATTCATCTTTATCTTGAATAAATAAAATAGGAAAATCCATTGTAAATTCTGCATATTTTTCAAAATTTAAATTTTCAAAAAACAATTTTGGAAGTCCTCCTCTAGAAGTATTTTGCCAAACTTTTGATCGGTACGATAAATAATTACTATTTTTCTTTTCAACTATTGAGGAATTAGCAAATAAAGCAATAGAAATGGGTACAATTGAATTTATAACTTTAAATTTTTTAACAAAATCTTCCTCTGAACTATAATCTATATTTAATTGGGTCCCACAGGTTCGATACATCATATCTAAACTTAATTCACCACCGAAAGGCATATCTTGAGTCATTAGTTTATATCTCTGTTTAGGATTATTTGGGATCTCTTCTAATTTCGAAATAGGATCAAAACCAGTACTGGCAATTTCAATATCTAATTTTTTTGTAACTTGCTTTAGTTCAAATAAATAATCTTGAGATTCTGAACAAGCCTCATGTATATGGTTAAGTTTATCTCCTGATAATTCAATTTGATTACCGGGCTCAAGAGTAATGTTTTTTCCTCCTTTATTAAGTGCAATAATATTTTCTTTTTCAAAAACTGGGTTCCATCCAAACTCCAGTAATGCATTAAACATTTCTCTAATTTTAGAATAATCCACTCGTTTATTATTTTTCTTATTAAATAAAAACTTTTCATGTTCAATTCCAATTTTAAAATCTTTATTCTTTTTTACTCCAGATTTAAAATACTCAATTATTTTTTCTTTATTATCGATCATGCTTATTTAGATAGTATCTTTTATCTTTTTTTAAAGAACTCTTTTTATCTTACTAGTTGTTCGAGGCAGTACTTAACAAAGATAATTGTGTTATTTTACTATCTCCTAGCTCGTCAACTGGTTTAACTGGATAATCTCCTGTAAAATAATGATCTGTTAATTGAGGGTAAGTGTCATTTCGCTTATCAAAACCAATAGCTCTATATAAACCATCAATAGACAAAAATTTTAATGATTTAGCACCAATATACTCACAAATTTCATCATTCGTTTTATTTGCAGCTAATAATTCTTTTTTAGTTGGAGTATCCACACCATAAAAATCAGGATATCTAATTTCAGGACACGCTATTCTAACATGAACCTCTTTTGCACCTGCATCGTATAACATTTTTACTATTTTATGAGAAGTAGTTCCTCTGACAAGCGAGTCATCAATTAAAACAATTTTTTTATTTTTAATAGTAGTTTGATTTGCATTTAATTTAAGCTTAACACCTAAGCTTCTAATTTTTTGGCTTGGTTCAATAAAGGTTCGACCCACGTAATGGTTTCTTATCAAACCATGTTCAAAGTTCATTTTAGTCTTTTGAGAAAAACCTAGCGCTGCTGCATTACCTGAATCTGGAACTGGTACTACGATATCAGCATCAATATCGTTTTCTTTTGCAAGTTCTTTTCCTAAATTTTTTCGATGTTCATAAGCAGTCTTATTATCTATTAAGCTATCAGGTCTTGCAAAATAGATATATTCAAAAACACACGGTCTTACTTTTCTAGGTGGAAAAGGTTTGATGCTAGTAAGTTGATTATTTTCAATTAATACAATTTCACCGTTTTCAACTTCTCTTACAAAATTTGCACCAATAATATCTAATGCACAGGTTTCAGATGCTAATACATAACTACTTCCCAATTTTCCAATTAATAAAGGTCTAATGCCATATGGATCTCTTACACCGATAAGAGAGTTTTGAGTAAGCATTACTAGAGCATATCCTCCTTGAATTTGAAAAATTGCATCAATGACTTTATCAATAGTTTTTGATCTTTTTGATTTAGCTATCAATTGTACAATAGTTTCAGTATCTGAAGTGGTATAAAAAATAGCTCCATCCTCAACTAGTTTTTTTCTCAAAGAAATAGAATTGGTTAAATTTCCATTATGAGAAACTCCAATTCCTCCTGCATTAGTATCAGCAAAAAAAGGTTGGATATTTCGTAAAGTATTATTACCAGTTGTACTGTATCGATTATGACCTATGGCGTAATTACCTTTTAAATTATTTAAAACTTTTTCTTTATTAAAGTTATCTCCAACCAAACCAAATCGCTTTTCAGAGTAATATTTCTCACCATCAAAACTAACAATTCCACAACCTTCTTGTCCTCGATGTTGTAAAGCATGCAATCCAAGTGCAGTTAAAGCAGAAGCATCTTTTGCATTACTAATACCAAAAACTCCACATTCTTCTTTTAATTTTGGATCAAAGTTCTTCAATTTTTTCTCTAGATTCTTGATATGTTTTTTCATTAGGAAATTCTTTAATCAGATAATTACTACCTTTTTCTAAATATGGAAAGGCGTATGATTTGTCTATATTTATTGGCCATTTATCGTAATTATAAACAATATGAATACCTGAAAAAATACAAACAGAAATAATATAAGCTTTTATAAAGCCAAAAAAGAATCCAAAAGATGTATCTAACCCACCTATCCCTGTATATCTTACAGCTTTACTAATACCTTTGTTAATCAACAATACTAAAAAAATAACTAAAATAAAAATTCCTATACCAAGACCAACATCCAATACATATTCACTATCAATAATATCTTTTACATAAGGTTTAACTCTTGGAAATAGTATTAGAGTTATCACATAGGCCAAAAGCCACTTTGCCATAGACAGGATACTTAATATAAAACCTTTTTTATAACAACTTATCAAAGACCAAATAGTGATGACCAAGTAGATCAAATCTATAATGGAAGTCGTTTTGTAAAAATCTGATAAAGTTTCCAACATTAAGCTGATTTACCAAAAGGTTTGATAATCAAGATCAACGCAGGCAGTAAAGTTAATACTGAGATCATAGCTAGCAACATTGCCAAACCTGTAAACATACCAAAATAAATTGTAGGGATAAACTTAGACAAAACTAAAATTGAAAATCCAAAAACAATTGTGATTGAAGTATTTAAAATTGCCACACCTACTGTAGAGTGACTTAATTTTACTGTTTTGTTATAATCTTTAATCTTATTGAACTCCTCTTTAAATCGATAAATATAATGGATACTATTGTCTACTGCTATACCAATAGTAATTGCAGCAATGGTAATAGTCATCATATCTAAAGGAATTTCTAGCAAACCTATAATTCCAAGTATGAAAAATGCAGCAATGAAATTTGGTACCACACCTATTAAAGATAATTTTATATTTCTGAATAGAATTAAAAACATTGTAAAAATCCCAATCATTACCAATCCTAAAGTAAGTATTTGTGATTTGAATAAGCTTTGTAATAAATTATTAAATAAAATTAGTACCCCAGCGAGCTGATATTCACTTTCTTTTAGACCAATCTTATCTTTAAGATCAAAATTTATTTTATTAATCAAATCGTTCCTTCTTAAATTTTCTTGAGAGTCTATTATTCTTAAACTAATCCTTGCTTCATCATTTTCTATTGAAAGATAAGGATCAATAATTTCTGTTTTAATACTTTCAGGTATTTTAGAGTAAAGCACACCCATTTCTAATGTACCTAGAGGTTTATTGTTATTTAATTGAGTTGCCACATCAATAATTGATGAAAAAGACAAAACTTTTCCAATTTCAGGAAGACTGTCTAGGTAATTATGAACAGATGAAATTTTATCAATTTTATCTTTAGTAAACCAATATTTGTCGTCATTCTTATCATTTTCATCTCCCCAGTCTTCAAACTCATCATCTTCAGCTGATTTTTTTTCTTTTTCTTTCTTAGGAAACTTTATAATTACTTCTAATGGTGTTGTACCTCCAAGCTCTTCATCTATAAGTTTCATGCCTTTATAGATTTCAGTATTTTTATTAAAATAATTAATAAAGCTGTTTTCAACCTCCAGCTTGCTAATACCAAGAATACTTAAAATAATTACAATTCCTGTCACCGAAAAAATTAAATTTTTTTTACTTATAGAAAGTGATCCTAGAAAAGTGGTGAATTTAGAATCTTGTTCCTTTTTAAGTGAAATATTATCTGAAGGTGCAAAACTTAAAAAAGTTGGAAGTAAAGTGAAGGTAATTATAAATGAAGTAATTAGACCAAAAGTCATCATCCATCCAAAGTCAATAATAGGTTTGATTTCACTAAAGATTAAGGACAAAAATGCTAAAATAGTAGTCAATACAGTGTATAAAATTGGCCAAAACATTTTTCTGGTGGTTAAAGAAATGATTTCTAAATTATTTTTAGAAGGGGAGTTTTTTTTAAGCTGTAAAAATCTCGTACTCATGTGAATGTTCATTGCCATTGTTAAAATCAACATCAAAGCAATGAAGTTTGATGAAATAACAGTGACTTTCCATCCCAGTAGTCCAAGTAATCCAGTCATTATCACGACTGAAGCTATACAACTACTAATCGGAACTATTACCCAGATAAGTTTCCTAAAAACAAACCATAGGGTTGCAATAATAAATAATAAAACACCTATACCAAAAACCACAATGTCACTTTTAATAAAGGTCATCATGTCATCAGCAATCATTGGTATGCCGCCTAAATAAATCTTACCTACATCACCATAGCTCTGGATGACTTGTCTGATCTCTAATATATTTTGATGATTTTGTTTTTTGATTTGATCTTTATAATTTTCTATTTCCTCTTTTGATTTACTTTCAATGTTTTCAAGTTTTTGAGATTGTTTAATATAAACAATTATACCACTTGTTTTACCATCTTCGCTAATAACAAAGTTTCTAAATACAGGACTATTAAGAATTTCTTTAAATCCTCTATCTTTGTCAACATCTTCGTCTTTTAAAGTTTTAAAACTTTCTAATCTTTCTTGAAGTGGAGCATCAGAATTACTTAACAATGGTATATCCAAGAGAGTTACAACACTATGAACCCAATTCAAACTTTGAATTTTATATTTTAAACTCAGTAAATTATTAATTGATGTATCAGTGACCATCCCTTCATTAGGTGTATAGGTAAGAATTAAAAACTCTCTAGATCCGTATCTTTCAGAAACTTCTTTTAGATAGGCTAAATCTGGATCTCCATCTATCAATAATGTCTCTGAGGATGCATCTAATCTAAAATCTTTTGCATAATAACCAAAACTTAAGATGGTGATTATTAGTAATACAAGTATTGCTTTAGGATTCTTTAGAAGAATGTTTTGATACATATGAGCCAACATTAGCTCTTTTATATTGGAAATTAATTAGTTTGAGTATCTTTAAATTTTGTAAATCTTTCTTCAAATTCAAGAGTTACGTTACCTATTGGACCGTGTCTTTGTTTCCCAATAATAAGTTGAGCAAGATGTGCAACTTCATTCATTTTTGCTTGCCATTCAGCATGTTCGACTGTAGCTGCCCTTGGCTCTTTTCTTTGTAAATAATATGCTTCTCTATAAACAAACATAACAACATCAGCATCTTGCTCAATTGAACCTGATTCTCTTAAATCTGACAAAAGTGGTTTGTTGTCGTCTCTTTGCTCAACTTGTCTAGATAATTGAGATAGAGCTACTACTGGAACAGAAAGTTCTTTGGCAATTGCTTTTAGACCTTGGGTAATTTGTGAGATTTCTTGTACTCTTCCATCTTTATTAAACGTAGTGCCTCTCATTAGCTGAATATAATCAACTACAATCATATCAAGACCAAATAGTCTTTTGATACGCCTTGCTCTATTACTTAAAGCAGCAATACTTATTGCTGGTGTTTCATCAATGTAAAGTGGAAGTTCTGAAATATTTTTTGAAGTTTCTAAAAATTTATCAAATTGGTCATCAGAAATTCTTCCTCTTCTAATGTCATTAGAACTAATTCTTGCTTGTTCCGAGATTATTCTAGTTGAAAGTTGTTCAGATGACATCTCTAGTGAAAAGAATGCAATAGAGGATTTTTTTGCACTATCTTGTAATTTTTGTGCAGCATTAAATGCAATATTTGTTGCAAGCGATGTTTTACCCATTGAAGGTCTTCCAGCTATGATTATTAGATCAGACTTGTGTAATCCTCCAAGTTTATCGTCTAAATCTCTAAGGCCAGTAGGAACACCAACAATTCCTTCCTCATTTTTGTAAGCAGCAGACGCCATTTCAATAGTCTGTTTCATTGCTTCATCAAATTTTACTAATGAAGAATTAAAAGACCCTTTTTCAGCTAAAGCAAATAATTGTTTTTCTGAGTTTTCTATGATTGTTTGTCCATTTGCATCAAGATCATTTAATTTTGCACTGTCGATAGTTTGCTCAGAAATCTTTATTAATTCTCTTCTAACAAACATATCATAAATAATTTTAGAATACTCTACAGCTTGTCTAACAGACGTAGAAAATTTAGTAATTTTAACCAAATACTCTGGAACATTTATATCATCTTTTTCATCCTCAAAATAATTTTTTAATGTAATTGGATTTGCAAGCATTCCTTTATAAATTAAACTTTCAATTGCTTCAAAAATCTTCTGATGCATAGGATCATAAAAATTAATACTAGAAATTATTGTACTTATCTCATCAAATATATCGTTACTAACAAGGATAGACCCTATTACAGCTTGTTCAGCCTCAATGTTGTTTGGAAGCTCTTTAAATTGATCTTTTACTAGGCTTAAATTATTTTCCATATTTAACAGCTTACATAAAAAAATTATTTATAAAAATCTTAATTATTGCTGGGGAAAAAATTGTATAATTATTGAATTGTTTCTGCAGAAGAAACTTTTATAGAGATTTCAGCATCAATTTCAGAGTGAAGAGATATTTTAACCTTAAATTTTCCAAGAGCTTTAATCTCTTTGATAGGCTGTATCATTGAAGGCTTTATTTTTATCCTATTTTCTTCTTGAATTAGTTTAGCAATTTCTGTTGGCTTAACAGACCCATACAATTCTTTATTCTCCGTACTTAATTTTTTGATTGAATACTCTTTTCCATTAATTTGTTGAGCTATTTGAGAAGCTTCTTTTTTCTTTTCATTATCTTTTTTAGTTAACTCAGTTTTAATTTTTTCAACTTGGTTAATATTTTCTTTTGAGGCGTAAAGTGCTTTCTTATTAGCTATTAAATAATTTCTTGCGAAACCCCGCTTAACAGCTATTACTTCACCAATTGATCCAATTCTCTTAACGTTTTCTAATAATATTACTTTCATTTATATTAATGCTAAATTTCTTGCTCTCTTAATTGATAAAGATAATTCTCTTTGTTTTTTTTGAGAAACATTAGTTATTCTTGAAGGTAAAATCTTTCCATTCTCAGACATATATTTCTTTAATAATTTGACATTTTTATAGTCAACTTGTGGTGAACCTTTTGCAGAAAGTGGACAAGTTTTTTTAAATTTATATTTGTTAGGTTGGAAAATACTCAGTTTTGCAAAATTACTTTGTTTTCCTTTTTTATTTCCACTTTGTCTTTTAGGCATTAGCTTTTAACACTCTCTTTTTTTTCACTATCTTCGTTTTTACCAAAATACATTGTGTCTAAATCAAACTTTCTTACTCTAACAGTTAAATATCTTAATAATTTTTTATCTATTGACTCATTTTTTTCTAATTCAAGAATAACTTTCCCACTACCTTTAATTTTAAAATGAATATAACTGCCTTTTCTGTTTTTTTTTATTAAATAAGATAAGTTTAGTAAGCCCCAATTCTCAGTTTTTATTACTTCGCCGTCATTTTTTTCGATAATTTTAGAATATTTTTCAGTTAATTGCTTCAACTCACTCGGCGAAGTGTCTTGTCTAGCTATAATTGTATGTTCGTATAAATTCATTTAAGTTCTTTAATAAAAAATGAGGATATACTATTATAAAAGTTCAATTACAATAGTTAAAAAGGCAAATTAATTAGTTTTTTTTATATGTTTTCAGTAATTTTTCCAGGTCAAGGTTCTCAAATGATTGGAATGGGAGAGGAACTATATGACAAATTTGATATTGTTAAAAATTTGTTTAAGAAAGCAGATGAAACTCTAAATTTTAATATTTCTAAATTAATTTTAGAAGGTCCAAAAGAAGAGTTAGATTTAACAATTAATACTCAACCTGCAATATTTTTAATTAGTTATTCAATTTTTCATGTAGTTAAAAATGAATTCAACTTAGATTTAAATAAAGCCAAATATTTCGCTGGGCATTCTTTAGGTGAATACTCAGCTTTGTCATGTGCTGGATATTTAGATTTCTCAGAGACTTTAAAAATCTTAAGAATTAGAGGAGAGGCTATGCAAAATTCAGTTCCTAAAGGACAAGGAGGTATGGTTGCAGTTTTGGGTTCAAAAATTGAAATAATTGAAAAAATTTTAGTTGATAATAAAAAAATATTTAATGCTCAAATTGCTAATGATAATTCTGATGGTCAAATGGTGTTGAGTGGAAAAACAAAGGAACTACAAAAGTTAATTGAGACTTTAAAAGTAAATTCAGTTAAAAATATTAAACTTCCAGTTAGTGCACCTTTTCACTGTGATTTGATGAGTAATGCTACTAAAATTATGACAGATGAGTTAAGTAAGCTTAACTTTAAAAATGGACAAAATAAATTAATTTCAAATGTGACAGCTCATGAAATTAAAGATCTAGATGAGCTCAAAACTCTATTAATTAAACAAATAGAGAATAGAGTAAGATGGAGAGAAACCGTTATTAATATGATAAAAAATAATGTAAATCATTTTATAGAAATAGGGCCTGGGAAAGTATTGTCAGGTTTGGTAAAAAGGATTAGTAGAGATGTTAAAATTGATACTATAAATAGTGTAAGCGATATTGAGAGTCTAAAAGTATGAATGATTTAAAAGGTAAAAATATTATTGTTACAGGTGCTTCTGGTGGTATTGGAAATTCAATAATTGAAAAATTAAACCAAGCAGGAGCAAATATTTTAGCTTCTGGCACAAGAATAGAAAAACTTGATGTGCTAAAAAAAAAATTTGTAAATATTAAAACATTGAAATTTGATATTTCTCAAAGTGATAAAATTGAGAAGTTTGTAGAAAATGCAAATAATGAACTTGGTGGAAATTTAGATTGCATCGTTAATAATGCAGGAGTTACCCAAGATAATCTTGCAATCAGAATGAGTTTAGAAGAATGGCAAAAAGTAATTAATATTAATTTAACTTCAGCATTTTTAATGAGCAAATTTGCAATTAAAAAAATGCTTAAGAATAAATCAGGTAAGATTATTAATATTACATCTGTTGTCGGTCATACAGGAAATTTAGGGCAATCTAATTATACAGCATCTAAAGCTGGTATAATAGCGATGTCAAAGAGTTTAGCGATTGAATATGCAAAAAAAAATATAAATATAAATTGCATCTCACCAGGCTTTATTAAAACAGCGATGACTGATAAATTAGATGATAAATTTAAAGAAGCTATAATATCAAAAATCCCTTCAGCCCGTCTAGGTGACCCAGACGATATAGCTAATGCAGTGCTATTTTTGTGCTCAAATCTATCTGACTATATAAACGGAGAAACTTTGCATGTTAATGGAGGAATGTATATGGCTTGACAAAAAAAGTTTTTAAACTATTAAGAATTTATAACAAAAAGGATCAATATGTCAGAAGACGTTTCAAGCAAAGTTAAAAAAATTGTAGCTGATCACTTAGGAATTGATGAAGCAAAGGTTACCGAGGAATCTAGTTTTATAGACGATTTGGGAGCTGACAGTTTAGATACAGTAGAATTAGTGATGGCTTTCGAAGAAGAATTTGGATCTGAAATATCAGATAGTGAAGCTGAGAAAATTTTAACGGTAGGTGACGCTGTTAAGTTTATCGAAGGAAAAGCAAACTAAAATAATAGATGCCCTCAGAAAAAGATGGGGTAATGATAATTTTATCTTCTCCTTCAGGAGCAGGTAAAACTACATTAGTAAAAATGTTGTCTGAATTAGATAACTTTAAAATTTCAGTATCACATACAACACGACAACCAAGACAAAATGAAACACCTGATAAAGACTATTTCTTTGTAGATGAAAATGAATTCAAAAGATTAATTAAAAATGAGGAATTTATAGAATATGCAAAAGTTTTTAGTAATTTTTATGGAACTACAAGAACACCGGTTATAGAAAAACTTAATAAAGGTAAAAATGTTTTGTTTGATATTGATTGGCAAGGTGCTGACCAAATAAAAAATAAAAATTTAGACTATAAATTAATTTCATTTTTTATTTTACCACCCAGTAAAGAGATATTATTTGAGAGGCTCTCAAATAGGGATATGAAAGATAAATTAATTGCCGAAGAAAGAATGAAACAGTTTGAAAGAGATGTATTGCATTGGATTAATTATGACTATGTAGTTATAAATGACACTATTGAAACTTGTTATTCAAAAATAAAAAATTTAATTCATGCAGAAATAAATAATGGCTCTAAAGATTATGATGCTGAATATATTAGAAATCATATAGAAAAATTAACTTCTTAAATTTTCAAATTCACTAGTTAATTGATAGTATGTTTCAGAGTCTAAATTTTGAGGTCGAAGATTTAGGTCGATTTTGAGCTTATGTAAAATTTTTTGATCACTATTAAAAAGTAGGTTAAAGGGTTTTTTTAGCATTTTTCTTCTGTTACTAAAAAAAATTCTTGTAATTTTTTCAAGATTTTTAGCCTCTTTGATGGGAAAAAAATTTTTTTTGGGTGTGAAAATCAATAATGAACTATCTATCTTAGGTTTTGGGTAGAAAGATACAGGTTTTATATCACATATTTTTTTTATGTTTAATTTCCAGTTACTTAAAACAGATAATCTCCCATAATTAGATGTATTAGATTTTGCAATAATACGATCAGCCACTTCTTTTTGAAACATAAGTATAAGACAATCAAACCAAAAATTATTTTTTAAGTTAATTATCCATCTACTAAGGATCTCTGTGGAAATATTATAGGGCAAATTACCAAAAACTTTTATTTTTTCACTAAATATTAAATTTTCATCAACTGTTAAAACGTCTTCATTTATAACTCTAATTTTATTTTTAAATTTTTGTGTAAGTTTTTCTGCTAAATTGTTGTCCTTTTCAATAACACAAAATTTCTTTGGTTTTTTTTCAATAATCAAAGAAGTGAGGTTTCCTGTTCCAGGCCCAACTTCAAGAATTGATTTGTCTTCAATTGACGTCAAATTAACAATTAATTTCAATATCTCCTTATCTATAAGAAAATTTTGTCCTAAACTTTTTTTTGGTATTATCAATTTGTATCCAAAAAACTAATAGCTTGTATTAGGCTTAGAGGGTTAGATAAATTTTTTCCAATCATTTTCTCATTTGGTCCATGATCTGGTGATATTCTTAAAAAAGGCAGACCAAGAGTAATATTAATTGCATCATACTCATAGAGAGTTTTTAATGGTGCAAGTACCTGGTCATGATACATTCCAACAATTACATTAAATTTTTCTCTATTTTTTTTTAAAAAAATTGTATCAGCAGGATATGGTCCAGAAACTAAAATCTTATTTTTTAGTGAATTTATTAATGGTTTAATTATTTTTTTATCTTCGTCAAACTTTTCAAATGACTCACAGTGTGGATTAAGACCCAAAACTGCAATCTTTGGATTAATATTAAATTTTGTTTTATAAAATTTGTATATTAAATTTATTTTCTTTTTTATTTCTTGCTTATTAATATTTTTTGCTACTTTTTTAATTGGCAGATGAGTAGTTACGGGACACACAGACAAATTTTTATTATAAATTAACATAGCGCTATTTTTGTAACCAAATTCATGAGATATATACTCTGTAATACCTAGAAATTTACCATTTAAAAATCTAGTTTTAGAAATTGGTCCATTTATCAATTTATTAGTTATTTTTTTTTTAATTATTTTGAAGGCGATATCAAAACTCTGATCGATATAGTAATTATGATTTTTTTTACTGTATTCAATATCGATCAAATTAATAGATTTATTGTTTAACTTTTTATTCTTTAAGGTAGTAAATTTTTGTAATTTTATTTTCTTTTTAATTCTATTTTTTTTCATATGATCTTCTAATAGTTTTCTTGAACAGATTATTACTATAGGTGAGTCATACTTTTTAAATTTTAAAGACTTAAAAAATATTTCAAAGAAAACACTCTTTGGTTCACCTGCAACTATTAAAATAGGTTTAAAATTCATTAATCTTTATATCCTTTTTTATTCTACTTAAATATATGTTGGAGAATTGGTTTAACTGTTTATTGGTTTGAATTCTTATTGCGTTTTCAATCTCATTATCTAGGTTCAAATTAATTTTAGTTTGCTTAAAATCTTCAATAAAAAAAATTAAAAAACCACCAGGAATTTGAATTGGATTGGTAAAATTTTTTATTCCCGTTTTCTTTAAAATTTCTTTTATACTTGGAGACAAGGCAGTTTCTTTTATCCAACCTAAATTTCCTCCACTTTGAGAAGTTGAAGCTACGCTATAAGTTAAAGCTGTTTTTTCAAATCCCTTATCTTCGATGCTTTTTTTAATTTCATTAAATATTATGTCAACATTTTTTTTATTGTCTATATTAAAAATTATTTCTAATAATAAGTACTCATTAATTAATTCTTTGTTTAAAATTTCATCTCTTATATTTTTTTTATTAACTTTTACATTTTTAGAGAATTTTTCGTATATCAATCTATTCCAAAGTATTTCTATTGTAATTTTTTTTTTTATTGTAGCAAAATTAATTGATTCTTTTTTGCAATATTTTTTAAATTCATTTAAGTCTTTAAAACCAATTTTTTTTGAATAATTATTTAAGTATGCATTTAATTGTTCCTCTGAAATATTTAAATTATTATTATACTTGACTAATTCTATTTCTTTAAATATTTGATTTTTTTTTGATTTTGATGCTATTTTAATTATTTCAATATTTTCTAACTCATTAATATTTTTGTTAAGAAGTTTCAAAATTTGCGCCTCATCGTAAATATCTATTGAAGTAATTATTTTGTTATTAATTTTAAATAATATTTTATTCTCTAAAGAATAGGCATAATTAGAAATTAAATAAATTAAAAATATAAAACATATAATTAAATTTTTCATTTTTTTAAATTTTAATTATTGATTTTGTTTTCATGTTCCCCTAGTGGGATTAAAGTCAGTGATAGAAATAAATTTTCTGATGGTTTAAGATCTTTATCTTCATAATAAGTTTTGTTGTACTTTACACCAGCCTTTAAACAATCATTTTTATATTCGTAAACAAGATTATAATATTCAGTTAAATTAAGTTTTCGGTTTCTTCTTGTCTTGAAAGATAAAAAATTATTATCGTTTAATTTGTAAACTGTACTATTTTGGAGAATATTGTCATCACCAATGTCGCCCCTTTCTTTTATGAAACTGAATTCAGTTTCTAAGTTTCCTGCTTTTAAAATAGTATTGAATTCATTATAAATAAATTCTTCGTAATTATTGTCTACTATATAATTATACTCAAAATCTAATAGTTCTGAAAATTTTGTTTTAATATTTCCGAATAAATTTGAATTTTTTTTGTTAAGAGAAGTATTATTTGGAATAAATTTTTCTTCCTTATCTCTAATCACTGTGGCTAAACCAAGCTCTAAAAAATTATTCAAAATATTTTTATTTGTTCTTTTGAAATCAATTCCTAACGTGATAGATTTTCCTGTCTCTAATGTGTCAGATAATCCTAGTCTATTATTGCTAAATATATTTTTAGTATTAATAGTTTTATCTGAACTTGAATAATTTTTCATATCATGTGGATTAATTTTTAAGGATAGTTTAGGTGTAAAGTAATTATAATAATTTTCTTGCCTTTTAATTAATGGAAAACTTGAATCTAGACTATACATGCTCATCATTTCAACTTGTGGACTTGACTCATATTGTAAACTATTTTTTCCAATAGAATTCAAATTTTTAAAGTTAATTTCAAATTTATTTTTTAATCCATTGTTGGTGATAATATCAAATCCAGAATAATTTATATTGTTAATGATTGTTGATTCGAGATTATTAGTGTCTACCAAGTTATTTTTACCTGATGACAAAAAATTTATGTTTCCACCTAAATATTTTTTATTAAAACTTCGTTCTAAGTTGTAAAAAGGTAAAACGTATTGATAACGATCACTATTAATTTTTTGTAAATTTTCATAAACACTAAAACCAGTTTCAAAATTGTAGTTATCTTTAATCATAGATAAATTGACATTATTAGTTAAGTTATTTGGATCTTTAGGTTTTAATTTATTTTCCTGCATATTCTGATCAAAGACTTTTAAATATGTATCATTTGTTACTCTCTCTATAGAAACATTCAAATTACTCTTAAGGTAATTCTTTAAATTTAAATCATGATTAAACTCAGAAAATATACTAAAGATATTTTTATCTTTTGAAGTAGTTGATGATTTGTATTTATTTACGTAACCAAAATTTAAAAATAAATCAGAATTTTTATTTTTTTGTCTGTACTCATTTTCTAGCATTATTAAATTATTTTCAAAAATTGTTGGCACGATTGTCATATCTTTGTTATCTGATATTACTCTGAAGTAAGGAATATTAATTGAGTCTCCTAAAATATTTGAGTTATTTATTTGCGGTTTAAGTAAACCGGACTGTCTTTTTACTGACGGATCTGGGTGAAAAAATTTTGGTAAATATAAAATTGGAAAGTCATAAACTTGCAAAATTGCATTTTTATATTCAAGTTGTCTTTTTTTTTTATCATGAATTATTTTATCTGCTTTAATCGACCATGGGGGACAATTGTCATTTTTTTTGCAGCTAGTAAATATACCTTTATTAATTATGGTTATATCATTCTCTTTAATTGAGGAGACTCCCGCTAACCTGGGGTCATTTTCATTATTTTTAAAAATATTTTTATGAAAAAATACTTTTGGGTCTTTTGCACTTATACTATCACTCTTAAGGTTTATGATTGCGCTAGAAAAGAAATATTTATCACTATCAGGTTTATTATTGGAGGTAATAATAATTATATTTTCTCCTTTAAGAATCTCCTTATCTAACTGATAATTTAATCTGTCTAAAATATAAATATTTGAAACATCATCTTTTACTGTAGTTTTATAATCAGATTTTAAAATTTTATTATTTCTATTAAAAAAAACATTTTTTGATTCAATTTTATATTTTGAATTGATATTAAAAGTAGTAGAACCTTCCGATATTATTTTTTCAGTATTTCTGAGGTATGTAATTTTATTTGCTTGAATAGTATAATTTTGAATTTCATCTATAACCTTTACTTTTTCTACTGCTTTTAAGATATTTAGTGATTTGTCATACTCGAAGTCATTGGCTTCTACAGAGATATTTTTTTTATAAATAGCTTTAGAATTTTTTTTGGTAAATATTTTTTCAATATTTTTAAAATAAGTTATTTTATCTGTATAAATTTCTAAATGATTGTTTGTATCAAAAACTTTAACATTTCCTTTTGCTTCTAAAATATTAGTTGACTTTTCATACTGAAATAGATCAGCTTCAATCCTTATCCCATGGTTAGAGGACACAACTCCTCTTTTTTTTCCTTTTACTATATTTCCATTTTCAATTATTTCTATCTCAGTGATATTAAAATTGAATTGTTCAAAACTATTTGTTTTTAAACAAATAAAATTAGTTAAAAAAATTATGACTATGAGAATTAAAAAATTATTTTTCATTTATATTGCTTAACAAGAGTCCATTAATTAAAGTTAAAGTCAAAATAGGAGTAAAAATTGAAATAAGTAGAGGCAACTTCTCGGTACTAGCCAAAACGTAGAAGAAATTATTTGTATAATAAATAATTACTGAAAAAAACAACCCCATTATAATTTTAAAAGTTGAACTATCATACCTTTTTATTCTAAACATTATTAAAGACGAAAATATGGTAATTAAAAATAATAAGATAGGTGTTGAAATTAGTTTTAAAAACTGCAAATTAATTTCTGTCAAAGAATAGTTTAATTTTCTATAATTTTCTCTAAGATCATATAACTCAAAAATATTTAATGAGGATAAATTTGAATATAATGAACTAACTCGCTTGTAATCAAAATTAGTTTTTAATTTTACAGTTTTTTGCTCTACAGCAATATTATCTTCATAAATCTTCGCAGAATATAAAATCCATTCTTTATCCAAAATATCAATTTTATCAGTTTTGAAATTTCTAATAATTTCATAGTTTTTATCAAATTCTGTTATAAAATTATTTATCAATAAATTATTATCAACCTCACTAGAATTAGTAATAATTATTTTATTGTCGATTTCGTCCTTAATCCATAGCCCATTATTAGTGATTACTGCTAAATATTTTCCATCATCAGCGTAAGGAGATTTTAGTTTTAAATAATAATTTTTTAAGTTTGAGGAAAAATTGTAAAAAACTAAAATAATAATTATACCAGTTAAAACAGACAACAGGGAAAGAGTAATAAGTATATTGGAATTTTTTAGACCAGAATATTTTAAAATTTCAATCTCATTATTTTCAAATAATTTAATGAAGAAAAGCTGAGTTGTTATAAGAAAAATAAAAGGAAACATCTGAAAAATCATATCAGGGGCATTTAAAAGGGATAAAATAATAATAAAATGATTATCTACATTTAGATTTTTAAAAAATTCTAACTCTGACAATAAATTCAATATAAAAACCAAACTAAAAATAATTGCAGTAACAA
>CABYBM010000011.1 GCA_902517175.1 uncultured Pelagibacteraceae bacterium
TATTTAGAGTTTTCTTTAGAAGTTGTTATTAAAATAAAAGGTATCAACATCAAAATAGGAATATATAAAGGAATTATTAAACGTTTATAAGTTTCTTTTAAAACATTTGTTAAATTTTTTACTGAGCAGTTTTCTATTTTTTTGTATTCAAAATTAATTTTTTTATCTGATAATTCTCTTATTTTATCAATACATTTTATTAATTTTAATGTACTTAATTCTTGAGTTTTTATATAGGTTGTTGTGTTTGTCTCTATATCGTTTAAAGGAAATTCAGACCTTGAAAATTTTAATTTAGTAATATTATTTTTTTTACCATTAATTGTTTCACCTTCAAATAATACTAGTCGTGGAATATTTTTTAAGCCTTTAAAAAATCCTCTTTTTGCATAAGTCACTTGAAATTCTTCATTATTAATTTTTTTTTTAACATAAATATTATAAAGATTTCCATCTTCATCTTTTCTTTCACTATATATTGTCAGATTTCTTATTGTGTCATTAAATCTTTGCGGTTTGATAAAACTTTCAAAAATATTTATTGTTGAAGCTCTTATAAAGGATCTAGCAGTATCCTGTGATTTGGGGACAATAAATGAAGTTAGTACAATTTGAAAAATTGTAATAATTATTGAAAATTTTAATATCAAATTAATAATTTCGGTTTTATGAATGCCAAAATTCCAAAAAATTAATAATTGATTATTATTTTCATACTTGATGGTTACATAAAATAAACTGAAGAATAAAACAAATGGCAATAATTTACCCAGTATTTTTGGAAAATATAATAAAGAATAATTAATATAAACAAAGTAGCTTCTACCATCTTCAATCATAATATCTAGAAAATTTACTGCCTGAAAAACCCAAACTATTATACTTGAGCTCAAAAGTGCTAATAAAAAAAAGGTCAAGAAGTCTAACAATAGTTTTCTAAATAATATTTTTTTCATTGAAATATGATAATTTTGAACATATATAGCACTCTACTCGCATTGAGTGTATTTAAAATTTATGACTGTTCAGATTAACTATAATAGCAATACATTAAAAAAAAATTCAGGAAATATCGTATTATTTGTAGATGAATCATTTAATATAACTAATTTAAAAAAGTATATTTCAATCAATGAATACTCATATATTTTAGATTTACTTAAAATTAACGATAAAAAAAAGAATATAATTACTTACGATATAAATTCACAAAGAAAAATAGTTTTAATTTCTATTAAAAAAAAAATAAGAAACTCTGAAATTGAAAACTTAGGAGCAAAGTTTTATGAAAAATTCAAAGACTCTAAGCTAAATTCTTATAAGATCAATACAGATACCATATTAAAAGGGTTAGATCATTTTATATCATTTTTTTTGCACGGGTTAAAATTAAAATCTTATATATTTGAAAGATATAAATCTAAAAAGCAAAAAAAAAATATTTTTATAAATTTAGTTGGAAAGAATAAACCGTCAATTAATGATCGAACTAAATTTAAAGCAATAGAAGAAGGGACATTCTACGCAAGAGATTTAGTTTCGGAACCTGGCAACATTTTACATCCAGATGAATATGCTAAAAGAATAAACTCACTAAAAAAAATTGGATTAAAGATTAATATTTTCGATGAAAAAAAACTAAAAAAGTTAGGTATGAATACTTTGCTAGGAGTTGGTCAAGCAAGTATAAGAGGATCATATTTAGTAACGATGGAATGGAAAGGTCTTAAGTCTAATTCACAGCCTTTAGCATTTGTGGGCAAAGGTGTTTGCTTTGACACAGGAGGAATTTCTCTTAAACCTGCAAAGTTTATGGAAGATATGACATATGATATGGCAGGATCAGCCACAGTGGTTGGTTTGATGAAAACTTTGGCCAAAAGAAAAGCAAAAGTAAATGCGGTAGGAGTAGTAGGCTTAGTCGAAAATATGCCTGGTGGAAATGCTCAAAGGCCAGGAGATATTGTAAAATCTTATAGTGGTAAAACAGTAGAAGTTTTAAATACTGATGCAGAAGGTAGATTAGTTTTAGCCGATGCTCTTACTTATACAGAAGAAAAATATAAACCAAAATTTATAATTGATTTAGCTACTTTAACAGGAGCTATAATTGTTTCGTTGGGATCAGAGTATGCTGGATTATTTTCAAATGATGATAAATTATCGAACCAGTTAATTGATGTGGGTCAAAAAACAGAGGAAAAAGTTTGGAGAATGCCATTAAATAAAAATTATGATAAATTAATAGACTCTAAAAATGCTGATATGCAAAATATTAACTATGTCGGTGGTGCTGGCTCAACTACTGCAGCACAATTTTTACAAAGATTTATTTTAAATAAGACACCTTGGGCACATCTAGATATAGCTGGAATGGCATTTTCAAAATATGGTGGAGCTCTTAACTCGAGTGGTGCAACTGGGTATGGAGTAAGACTATTAAATAAACTCGTGGAGGATTATTATGAGTAAAATAGAGCAAACTTTATCCATTATAAAACCAGATGCAGTAGAAAGAAAGCTGGAGAATGAAATAAAAGAGATTTTTAAAAATAAGGGTTTTTCAATCCTTAAAGAAAAAAAAATTCAAATTGAAAAAAATGAAGCAGAAAAATTTTATAAAGTTCACGAAACTAAGCCATTTTATAACGATTTATGTTCATATCTTTCGTCAGGACCTATAGTTGTGATGGTTCTAGAAAAAAATAACGCAGTCCTTGAGAATAGAGAATTAATGGGAGCTACTAACCCAGAAGATGCCCAAGACGGCACCATCAGAAAAAAATATGGAATATCAATAGACAAAAACTCAGTGCATGGTTCTGATAGCGTTGAGAATGCAAAAATTGAAATAGATTTCTTTTTTAAAGACTAAATATTTTACTGATTGCTTTTGGATATAATTTGTGTTCTTCGATCAATATTTTTTGTGATAATGATTTAGTGGTATCGTGTTTATTAATTTTAACCATTTTTTGAAGAATTATTTTTCCTGAGTCCAGTCTAGAATTAACAAAATGAACAGTACAACCAGAATATTTCTCATTATTTGATAGTGCTCGTTGGTGAGTGTTAAGGCCTTTATATTTTGGAAGTAAGGATGGATGAATATTTAATATTTGACCTTTAAAACTTTTTATAAAATTTTTAGATAGAATTTTCATAAATCCTGCAAGACAAATTAATTTAATCTTTTTATTTTTTACTTCAGAAATTATTTTTTTTTCAGCAACTATCTTATTTTTGTAATTAAAAACTTTATTTGATATTTTAAAAATTTTTCCAAATTTAAGTCCTTTAGCCTTTGCATTATCTGAAATAATTAATTCTATTGAAATAGGGGAATTTTTTTTTTTAGAAAATTGAATTAGTGATTTTAAATTACTCCCAGTTCCAGAAATAAATACTGCACACTTTATTTTTTTAGGACCAGTTAATTGAACCATTTAATTTAACTTTTTTGTTACCTTTGGAAATTTTTCCTATTACATAGGGTCTATAGTTTTTTGAAAAATATTTTGAGACTTTTTTTAAGTCTTTAGGATTAATTATTAAGCAAAACCCAACTCCACAATTAAATGTTGTTAGCATCTCCTTTTCCGATATACCATTTTTTTTGAGCCATTTAAAAATACTTAAAGTTTTTATTTGATTTAAATTTATGTCTGCAAACATTTTATCAGGAATTACTCTTTTGATATTATCTGATAAACCCCCACCTGTAATATTTGCACATCCGTTGATTAAATTTTGGTCTATCAATTTTAGTACTTCACCCACATATATCTTTGTGGGCTTTAAAAGTTCAGAATTTAAAAATTTATTTTTTTTTATGTTAATTTTTTTCTGGCTAATAAGGTATCTTACCAACGAGAAACCATTAGAATGTAATCCACTTGATGGTATTGCTAAAATCAAATCATTTTTTTTTATTTTTTTTTTGGTTAAAATTTTATTTTTACTCACTACACCTACGGCAAAGCCTGCAATATCAAATTTACCTTGGTCATATGTTCCTGGCATTTCAGCAGTCTCCCCACCAACCAATTCACAACCTGACAATCTACAACCCTTAATTATACCTTTGATTATTGATTTAAGCTTTTTTAAATCAATTTTATTGATTGAAATATAATCTAAAAACAAAAGAGGTCTGGCCCCTTGAACGATTAAATCGTTCACACTCATTGCAACTAAATCTATTCCAATTGTGTCATACTTATTTAAAGTGTTTGCTATCTCAATTTTAGTTCCTACACCATCTGTGCATGCTACGATCTTGGGTTGGTTAATTCCATGAGGAATACTAGTTATAGACCCGAATCCACCAATATTTGAAAACTTTTTTTTGCCTTTTTTCTTTGATGAAACACTAGAAATGAAATTAACAAAGTTATCTGCAGCATTAATATTAACACCACTTTTTTTATAGGTAAATTTTTTTTTATTCATTAAAAAGGTCTATGAAATATATTTTTCAAAATTTTCAATTAAGCAAGTTATATATTTTTTTTTTATTTCTTGCTGTATTAAATATTTTTTTTTCCACAGGAATAAGTCACTCTAAGACTTTCTCAATAAATGATGTTGAATTATCTACTCCTTTTAAGATCAATTTTAACAAAAACAAAATAATAGACGATGGATTTATTAAAGCTTTTAATCAACTAATCTTATCTATTGTTCAGTCCAAGGATCATCAGAAGCTAAAAAAAATACCCCTAAATCAAATCAAAAGTATGATTGATACATTTTCGATTAAAGAGGAAAAATTTGTTAATGAAATTTATAATATAAAACTCAACGTATCCTTTAACAAAAAAATTATCTTTGATCTATTTGAAAAGAAAAATATTTTTCCATCATTGCCAGTAAAAAAAGATATTATTTTCATACCAATAATTATTGATCAAGATGAAAATCAAATAAAAATGTTTTCAGACAATACTATATATGAACTATGGAATTCTAGTATCAAACCATATCATCTCTTAAATTATATTTTACCAACCGAGGATCTTGAAGATTTAAATTTAATTAAAAAAAATATTGAAAATTTAGAAAATTTTGAATTCAGTAAAATAGTAAAAAAATATAATATTGAAAATTATATTGCATCCATATTTTTTATAGATTCCAACCAAACTAGGCTCCTAAGTAAAATTAATTTTCACAACAAAAAAACTTTAAAAAATAAATTAATTAAAAATATAGATTTTAAGAACAATTCTGAAATCAATAAATTCATAGAAATTTTAAAAATTACTTTTGAGGATTATTGGAAATCACAAAATGAAATAAACACATCTGTCAAATTACCATTAACAATCTCAGTTGAAAATAGTAACAACATAAAAATTTACCAATTAGAAGAAAAACTTTCTGAAATAGACCTGATTTATAATTTTTATATTTATAAATTTGATAACAAAAATAATATTTATAAAATAATTTTCAATGGAACTCCTGATAAATTTATTGAAGTAATGAAAAATAATAACTATGAATTTAAAACTGTTAATAAAATATGGGTAATGAAATGAAAAACTTAAATCAACAAATTCTTAACTTTGATTTTGAGCAAAATTTTAAAGATCAGGATTTTTACGTTTCCAAAAGCAATGAATTTTCATTTAAACTTTTTAAAAATTGGCCTAAATGGGAAAAAAATTTTGTTAATTTAATTGGTGAAAATTTTTCTGGAAAATCTCATTTGGTAAATATTTTTTTACAAAATTTTAAAGGTATTAAAATTTCAGCTGATAAAATTACTCATGATTTTTTAAAGGAAATCAAAATTTATGAGAATATTATTGTGGAAGATCTGCTGGAAAATATTGATGAAAAATTATTATTTACACTAATTAATACTATAGAGCAGGATAATAAATATCTTATAGTTACTTCTACAAAATCTATTGTAGACTTTAAGTTTAACCTTAACGATTTAAATTCAAGAGCTAAGAATTTTATTTTATCTGCAATCGAAAAACCAGAAGATGACTTGATGTATGCTTTAATATTAAAAAATTTATCTGATCGTCAAATTTTAATTGATAAAAAATTAATAGATTTTATTATTAAAAGAATAAACAGATCTTATGGTAAAATATCTGATTTCATATATAAAATCGACGAAATAAGTTTAAAAAGAAAAAAGCCAATCGACTTTAAAATTATAAAAGAGGCTTTAGGAGAATAATTGAATAAATACAGAACACATACATGTGACGAGTTAAGAAAAAGTGATGTTGATAAAAAGGTCTCTCTTTCTGGATGGATAAATAAAAAAAGAGATCATGGAAATTTATTATTTATTGATCTTAGAGATAATTATGGGATCACGCAGTGTATAATTGATAAGGAAAATAAAAATTTTTCAGAATTAGAAAAGATGCAGCTTGAGACTGTACTCAAGGTAAATGGTAAAGTAGTAAATCGTTCGGAAGAAACTAAAAATAAAGATATTGATACTGGAGAAATTGAGGTTGTAATATCTGAATATGAGACATTAGGCACTTGCAAAGAATTACCAATGCCTGTTTTTAGTGACCAAGAGTATGCAGAGGAGATAAGACTAAAATATAGATTTTTAGATCTAAGAAGAAAAAAAATTCATGAAAATATTATTTTAAGATCTAAAGTTATTTCTCACATAAGAAATGAAATGACAAAATTAGGCTTTTTGGAATTTCAAACTCCAATTTTAACTTCTTCTAGTCCTGAGGGTGCCAGAGATTTTCTTGTACCTAGTCGATTAAACCCAGGAAAGTTTTATGCTCTACCTCAAGCCCCACAACAATTTAAACAATTAATAATGGTATCAGGTTTTGATAAATATTTTCAGATAGCTCCTTGCTTTAGAGATGAAGACGCTAGAGCTGATAGAAGTCCAGGTGAGTTCTACCAACTTGATTTAGAAATGTCCTTCGTCGAACAAGAAGATGTATTTAATATCGTAGAAAAACTAATGGTTAATACATTTAAAAATTTTTCTGATAAAAAATTAATGCACGATGTTTTTCCAAAGATTTCTTACTCTGAAGCAATGCTTAAGTATGGAAGTGATAAGCCCGATTTAAGAAACCCTCTTATTATAAATGATATTACAGAAATATTTTATAGAAAGGACGTTTCATTCGATATTTTTAAAAATTTAGTACAATCTGGGTCTAAAGTTAGATCCATCACGACTAAAGATACAAAAAATAAACCTAGAAGTTTTTTTGATAATATTGATAGGTGGGCTAAAAACCAAGGTGCTTCAGGATTAGCATACTTTACTTTCGAAAAAGATAATAAAATTTCAGCTAAGGGACCAGTAGGAAAATTTTTTTCTGAAGAAGCACTCTTAGAAATAATGAAAATAACTAAATCCAAGATTGGGGATAGTATTTTTTTAGCATGTGGAAAACAAAATGAATTAGAAAAAATAACAGCATTAGCAAGAGATAAAATTGCAGAAGATTTAGATCTAATTGATGACGATACTTTTGCTTTCTGTTGGATTGTTGACTACCCTATGTTTGAAAAAGATCAATTAACAAATAAGATTAAATTTAGTCATAATCCATTTTCTATGCCACAAGGCGAATTAAAAGATAAAGATTTTGAAAATCCCCTTGATATTCTTGCATACCAATACGATATAGTTTGTAATGGGATAGAGTTATCTTCTGGTGCAATAAGAAATCATAAACCTGATCTCATGTATAAACTTTTTTCGATCGCAGGTTACACGAAAGTAGAGGTAGATGAAAAGTTCAGGGGAATGATTAATGCATTAAGTTATGGTGCACCGCCACATGGTGGTATTGCACCCGGAATAGATAGAATTGTAATGCTTTTAGCAAATGAAAAAAATATAAGGGAAGTTACAATGTTTCCTATGAACCAAAATGCTCAAGATCTAATGATGAATGCACCATCAGAAATTAATGAAGAACAATTGAAAGAATTAAATCTTTCAATAAAAACTAAAAACTAAAAACTAAAAACTAAAAATTATTTTTTTCCTTTCAAGCTAATTTTAACGTCAGACAGATCAACTAGATTTTTTTTGTAATTGTTTCTTACAAAGCCTTTACTTGTAATGTCTTTAACAATTTTCAGTAGTTGATTTTGATCCTCTGAGTTTTGATCATCTGATCCATTTGTGTCGTTTCCACCAATTGATGGTGTGTGAGCGAGATCTTCTCTATTTTGATAAGAAATTGCAAGTTCCCTAAAAATATAATCTAAAATAGAAGTAGCACTTAAAATTCTATCATTTCCCAAAACTTTACCTGATGGCTCAAATTTTGTTTCAACAAATGCACTTATAAATTCATCTAAGGGCACCCCATATTGTAGCCCAAGAGAAACTGCAATTGCAAAATTATTCATTAAAGCTTTAACTAGCTCACCTTCTTTACTTGTATCGATGAATATTTCACCAATTTTACCATCTTCGTATTCTCCAGTATGCAAATAGACCTTATGATCCCCAATCGTTGCTTTCTGAATATATCCTTTTCTTCTGTCAGGCATACTAAATCTCTTTCCATTTTTTTCTGAAGCTTTATTAAGATTATTTACTACGTTTTCTTTGGTAATTGGATTTAAGTTTTCTGTATTGTTTAATATTTCAACATTTTTATTATCTACAACTTTATTATTTTTAGGGTCAAGACTTTTAGTCTTTCTATTATCCAATTTAACATCCAAAACTTCAAATTTTCCATCATCTCTTTTTTCTAAATTTTTTAATTCCGTTTCATTTATATTATCTAAGTAATGATTTACTTTGAATGTGCATGTATAATACGTTTCAACTAGATATTTCGCCATATGACCTCAATTTAATATTAATTTGAATAATGAATCATTTAATTTATATACTTATTGAAATTTTAGTCTAATTTAAATTTTACAATTTATAATTGAAAAAATAAAAAAAAATAATGTTGACACTTTTTAAAAAAATTTTCATTTGGTGGAATCAAGATACATTTGGCACTAGGTTAAAAACTATTTTTTTTGGAAAACTCGTTGGAACAGATGATCTAGGTAATAAATACTATCAAAGTAGAGAAGGAAAAAGGTGGATTGTATATGCAGATACAATTGATGCATCAAAAATTCCAGTTGAGTGGTATTCTTGGATGCATTTTACTCCTAATAAAATAGAAAAAAAACACAATCTAGAAAAGTATGAATGGCAAAAACCTCATCAATCTAATTTGACTGGTACTGATCAAGCATACTATCCCAATAAAAATAAAGATGGAGTTAAAAAAAAATATAAAAGCTGGAAAGAATAGTCATAAATTAAAATTAATAATTTTTATTTATTTTTATTTATTTTCAATTGCATTTTCGCAAACTAATTTGGAAGGTACTTACACTGATATTAAAATTTTAGATAAAATAAGTTCTAAAAATACACTTTTGAAATTAAAAAATGGAGATTTAGTATCATTTAAAGACTTATCTATAAAAAGCTTAAAATGTAAAAATTCAGAATTTGATGACAACCCTGAAATTGCTGCATACATACAAGTTACTGATCTTAATAATTTAAATAATGACGAAGTTTTTGTTTTTAATGGATGGATGTTTTCATCTAGCCCATCAATAACTCCTTTTGATCATCCTGTTTATGATATTTGGCTTGTAAGCTGCTATTAAATGATCTTTTCTTTATCTATCCATCCTACATTGAAGTCTGACTCGATAAATTTCTTATGATTTAAGAGTTTTTTATGTAGAGGAATAGTCGTTGTAATTCCCTCGATTACAAATTCATCTAAAGATCTATTCATTCTTTGAATTGCCTCTGATCTATTTCGACCATGGCAAATTAATTTACAAATCATACTATCGTAGTAGGGAGTTACTTTGTAACCTTGATATATGGCCCCATCTACTCTAGTTCTAAAACCAGAGGGTTGGTGACACATACCAATAGTTCCAGGTGATGGCTGAAAATTTTTACTCGCATCTTCTGCATTAATTCTACACTCAATTGCGTGACCCCTTGGATTAATATCGCTTTGCTCTAGAGCTGTTTCGCCTGAAAATGCAATCCAAATTTGCTCTTTGATAATATCAATTCCTGTAACCATCTCTGTAACTGGATGTTCTACTTGAACTCTAGTATTCATCTCAAGAAAATAGAATTTACCATCTTCATATATAAATTCGACTGTACCAGCACCCATATATCCAATGTTTTTAACCATATTTACTGTTTTTTCAAAAAGATCTTTTCTAATTTCCTGGTTTAAAACTGGACTAGGTGTCTCTTCAATAAGCTTCTGATGTCTTCTTTGTACTGAACAATCTCTTTCATGAAGATGTACAACCCGATTCTTACCAGCAAGAATTTGAACTTCAATGTGTCTAGGATTTTGAAAAAATTTTTCAATGTATACCTCGTCATTTCCAAAATATTTTCGTGCTTCAGATTTTGCAGTTGTGAATAACGTTTCAAATTCTTCTTCTTTGTAAACAATTTTCATACCTTTTCCGCCACCACCACCTGAGGCTTTAATTAAAATAGGAAAACCAATTGTTTTACAAAGCTCTTTAGCTTGAGATATATCCTTTACACCGCCCTCAGAACCTTCAATTACCGGTAATCCATTTTCCTTTGCAATTTTTTTTGCTTGAATTTTATCTCCCATCATTGAAATTAATTTAGAGGAAGCTCCAATAAATTTAATTTTATTTTCCTCTAGTATTTTTGCAAAATTTGCATTTTCGGAGAGAAAACCATAACCAGGATGAACAGCTTCAGCATGAGTTAACTCTATTGCCGACATCAATGCAGGTATATTTAGATAACTGTTTTGGGGTTGATGTGAGCCTATACACACACTTTCATCAGCAAGTCTAACATGCATACTGTCTCGATCAACGTCAGAATGAACAGCAACAGTTGATATTCCCCATTCTCTACAAGCTCTAATTATTCTGACCGCAATTTCCCCACGGTTAGCGATTAAAATTTTTTTAAACATAATTTATTCTAAAACGATAAGAGTTTGACCAAATTCAACTGGTTGGCCATCATCGATACATATTTCTTTAACAATACCATCCGATGAGGAGGGCACATGATTCATAGTTTTCATTGCTTCAACAATCATTATTGTATCACCTTTTTTAATTTTTTTACCTATTTCAACAAATTTTTTTGCTCCTGGTTCAGGTGCATGATAAGCAGTACCAATTATAGGTGATGTAACTTCAATACCATTTTTTATATTTTGATTATTTTCTGAAATATTTTTTTCGATTGGTGAGTTATGTGATGACATTGCAGGCTGAGTAATATTAGACCCTATATTCTTTGAGACTTTTATTTTAGTATCTTTCTCAGTTATTTCTATTTCAGTAAGATTGAACTCTTCTAAATATTCGTTTAACTCTTTAATGATTTTTTTATCTATTTTCATTCTCTAAGATGTTTTGTATAGAAATTATGGCTAAAATATAACCCTCAGTGCCTAAACCAAAAATACCACCAGTTGCTATGTCACTTATTAAAGATTTGTGTCTAAACTCCTCCCTTTTATAAATATTTGATATATGCAATTCAATTATCGGTTTTTTAAATAGACTAAGAGCATCTCTAATCGCTACTGATGTATGAGTAAAACCTGCAGCATTAATTATCATCCCATTGTATTCTTTTCTTGCTTCTTGAATGATATTGACAATTTCACCCTCTAAATTTGATTGAGTAAAGTCTACTTCTAAATCCATTTCTTTAGATTTTTTTAAGCATTTTTCTTTTAATTCCTCAAACGTACTTGATCCATATTGTGATTGTTCTCTTTCACCTAATAGATTAAGATTTGGACCATTAATAATAATTATTTTATTAGTCATTCAGCACTTATATACGATGAAAAAAATAAAAATTAAAGTAAATGGTAAAGTTAAAACAGTTTTAAATAACTCTAAGTTGTCTGATCTTCTAAATAATCTTAATATTCCAATAAAAAAAGTAGCAATTGAATTAAATGAAGAAATTATTGATAAAAAAAGAACCAGTAATATAAAATTAAAAAAAGATGATAAAATTGAAATAGTCCATTTTATTGGAGGAGGATAATTTGAAAAAAGATAAGTTAAAAATTGCAAAAAAAAAATTCAATTCAAGATTAATAGTTGGAACTGGAAAATATAAAAGCATGTCAGAATGTGCAAAGGCGATAAAACTGTCAGGTACAGAAATTGTTACAGTTGCTGTAAGACGTGTGAATATTTCAGACAAAAATAAACCACTTTTGATGGATTATATTGACCCAAAAAAAATTACTTATCTCCCAAATACAGCAGGATGTTTTAATTCAAAAGATGCTTTAAGAACTCTTAGACTAGCAAGAGAAATAGGAGGATGGAAGTTGGTCAAACTTGAAGTGTTAGGAGATAAAACAAATTTATTTCCAGACATGATTGAAACTCTAAAAACAACAGAGGTACTTGCTAAAGAAGGATTTAGAGTTATGGTTTACTGTAATGATGATCCTTTAATGGCAAAACGTTTAGAAAATTCAGGAGCAGATGCCATTATGCCTTTAGCAGCTCCGATTGGCTCCGGCTTAGGAATATTAAATAAAATTAATATTCAAATCATTCGAAAGCAAACTAAATTACCTCTTATAATTGATGCAGGTTTAGGCCAAGCATCAGATGCAACTATCGCAATGGAGCTTGGTTGTGATGGTGTTTTAGTAAATACAGCAATAGCAAAAGCAAAAAAACCATTTGAAATGGCATTAGCTTTTAAAAATGCCGTTGTAGCTGGTAGACAATCTTACAACTCAGGCAGAATAGCTAAAACATTAATGGGAAATCCTTCTTCTCCAACCGAAGGAATTATTTAGGTTTTTTATAAAATCTTTTTTTTTTATAAGTTTTTTTATAAGTTTTTTTTTCTTTATTTTTGATTATTTTATCTTCTTTATTTTGTAGTTCTAAGTTTTTAAGTTTTTCATAATACTCAACTAATTCTATAGTTTTTTTTGACTTGTTTTGAACATTTATTATATATTCAGGAATAATTAATGAATTGTCGCTGATTATATCTAGCGTCATCTTATTTTTTTTTTCAAAATAAGTTAAATCATTAACAAAGTTTTCCTTTAAAAAATCAGAAATTTTTTTACAAACTTTTAACTCTACAAATTTTGCTTTGTTCAAGACTGCTTTTAATTCAACAACTTTAAGTAGTTTCTGTGCAAACGACTCGTCTGTTAAAGTAACTTTCCATTTAATGGCACTTTCTCTTAATCTTTGCCTAGACATTTCTAAAAGACCAAAGTTACTTATCCTACCTATCTGTATTCTAGCTCTATCTGATCTGCATTTTTCTTTTAGTTTTCTCTCAACTAATCGTCTGTTTCCATAACTTAGCATGTCAATAAAATCAATTATAATTAAACCAGATAAATCTCTTATTTTAATTTGTCTTGCAATTTCCTCTGCTGCTTCGATATTTGTGTCTAACGCAGTGCTTTCAACATTTTTACCTTTTATGGAGCTTCCTGAGTTTATATCTATTGATACTAATGCTTCAGTGGGGTTAATAACTAAATAACCTCCTGATTTAAGTTTAATTTCAGAGTCAAAGATTTGATTTAATTTTTGCTCAATATTTTCTTCAATGAACAAAGGTAATTTACCTCTATATTTTTTTACTTTTTTCACACCAGACGGCATCATTGTTTTCATAAAAGACTGTGCCTTTTTATAACCATCTGTACCCTCTACAATTATATTTTGGGTATTATCATCAAACATGTCTCTTAAAGTTCTTTTAATAATTTCACTTTCTTGATGAATAAGTGATGGAGCAATAGAATTAATTGCATTATCTTTGATTTGACTCCAGGTTTTAATAAGAGTTGTTAAATCATTGTTGATTTCATTTTTAGTTTTATTACTACCTGCCGTTCTAACAATTAATCCCATCTCTTTTGGAATTTCGATTTCATTTAAAATTGTTCTTATTTTTTTTCTATCAGCAGGATTAAAAATTTTTCTGGAAATACCGCCACCTTTTGGTGTATTGGGCATTAAAACTATATACTTTCCAGCAATAGAAATGAAAGTACTCAAAGCAGCTCCTTTTTGACCTCTTTCATCTTTAATAACTTGAACAAGTATAACTTGATTTGGTTTTATTACTTCCTGAATTTTATATCTTTTAAACCTAAACTTATTTTCTTTCTTTTTTCCGTTTTCCCCTTCAGTATTATTTTTTTCGTCTATAATTTCTTTATTTTCTGTCTGATTTTCTATTTCTTTTTCAATAGGATCATCTATCTCTAATTTTCCTTCAGCGATATTTTCTTCCTCTTTAGCCTCAACTTGTTTAGAAAGTTCTTCTCTAGCTTTCTCCTCTTCTTCTTTAATTTTATCTAAATCAGCCTTTGGTATTTGATAATAATCCGATTGGATGTCGTTAAAAGACAGAAAACCATGCCTATCTCTCCCAAAGTCAACGAAAGCTGCCTGGAGAGATGGCTCAATTCTACTTACTTTACCTAAATAAATATTATTTTTTATTAGGTTATTCTTTAAACCTTCGTACTCGTAATCTTCAATGTTTTCGTCAGATTTAAGAACAACTCTAGTTTCATTTGGATGCGAAGCATCGATATATAAATTTTTTTCCATAATATTGTAATTGTTGATTTCATTAAATTTTCTAAGTTTAAATAAATTTTGTTTAATTCTTATGCCTTATCTTTAACAAATTCCAAGATATAATGGAATTAAAATGCATAAGTTTTTAAAGAATATTCTTATTATTTCTATATCTATAGTTCTTTTAACAAGTATTTTGATAGTTGGTGTCTTGTGGACTTACTCAAATGATATTCCTGATTATAAATTTTTAAAAAATTACAAACCATCCGTTTCAAGCAAGGTTTACTCAGGAGAAGGAGAGCTTGTTGCAGACTTTTCTCAGGAAAAAAGAGTATTTGTACCTTACAAATCAATCCCTAAAAATGTAGTAAATGCATTTTTATCTGCAGAAGATAAAAATTTTTTTTCACACCCGGGTGTAGACGCTAAAGGAGTATTGAGAGCAGTAGTTAATAATATATCTAACATTATTTCCTCTAAGCGATTAGAGGGTGCCTCAACAATAACGCAGCAAGTTGCTAAAAATTTTTTACTAACAAATGAAGTCAGTATTAATAGAAAAATTAAAGAAGCAATTTTGGCTTTTAGGATCGAAAGAGCACTTTCTAAAGAAAGAATTTTGGAATTATACTTAAATCAAATATATTTAGGAAGTGGAGCTTATGGAATAGCAGCTGCAAGTTTGGAATATTTTGATAAATCAATTAGAGACATAAACTATTCAGAAGCTGCATTATTAGCAGCATTACCTAAGGCTCCAAGTAGGTATAATCCATATAAAGATATCGAAGTTGCAAAATTTAGGAGAAATCTAGTTTTAAAAAATTTATTAGATAATAATTATATAACTTCTGAGTGGTATGAGAAATTAAAAAATAAAGAAATTATATTAAGTAAAAATAAGAAAATTTATTTAGAAGATGCACAATATTTTATCGAGGATGTAAGAAAAAATGTAATCGAAAATTTTACCTATGATAAAGTATACAAACAAGGGTTCAATATAAATACACCTATCAATTTAGAGTTTCAAAAAATTGCTACAATCTCCTTGAGAAATGGATTAATTTCATATGATCAAAGAAAAGGTTGGAGAGGACCATTAACTAGCAAGATTTATAATAATAATTGGAATAAAGAATTAAAAAAGTTTAATTTAGAAAAGTCAATTGGTTGGTCATTAGCAATAGTAAAAAAAATAAATAAATTCTCAGCAGAAATTGAGACAGAAGATAAAATTCAAGGTGTTATTAAATACAAAGATATTTCTTGGACCAAAAAAGAATTTAAAAACTTATTGCAACCAGGTGATATTATATATGTGAAAAAAATAAGTGATAAAAAATTTAGTTTACAACAATTACCTAAAATTAACGGAGGAATTGTCGTTATGGATCCTTTTACTGGAAGGATTTTGGCACTTAGTGGTGGATTTAGTTTTAAAAAAAGTGAATTTAATAGAGCAACTCAAGCGAATAGACAGCCAGGTTCTGCTTTTAAACCATTTGTTTATGCATTGGCATTAGAAAATAATTATACTCCAACATCGTTAGTATTAGACGCACCTTTAGTTTTAGATCAAGGTGACGATCTAAAGATGTGGAAACCTGAAAATTATGGAAAAAAATTTTATGGCCCATCTACACTTCGCACTGGATTGGAAAAATCTAGAAATTTAATGACTGTACGAATTGCTCAAGATCTTGGCATTGAAAAAATTGTAAATTTTTCAAAAGATCTTAAAATTTATGAAAATCCAGACGAATTATTGTCTATATCATTAGGTTCTGCTGAGACTACCCTTATAAATTTAACGTCAGCTTATTCAGCTTTTGTAAATGGTGGAAAACTTGTTGAGCCAATACTAATTGATAGAATTCAAGATAGTGAAGGTAATACTATATACAATAATAACTTGAGACAGTGTATAGATTGTGATCAAATATCCTACTTGAGTAACGACTATCCAAAAATTCAAAATAACTATAAGCAAATTTTTTCACCTGAAACTGCATATCAAATGACCTCAATTCTTGAAGGTGTAGTTCAGAGAGGTACAGGAAAAAAACTAAGAGACTTGAACTTAAATATTGCTGGCAAAACTGGAACATCAAACAAAAACACAGATACTTGGTTTATTGGCTTTACCTCAAACTTATTAGTGGGTGTTTATGTGGGTTCAGATAGCCCTTCACCTCTTGGAAAATATGAAACTGGCTCAAAAACCGCACTACCAATTTTTAAGGATTTTATTGAGCAAGCTGTAAAAAAATCAGATGCCAGACCCTTTAAGGCAGCCGAAGATACAATTATGATGGTAGTAGATCCTAAAACAGGGCAAAAGGCTAAATTTTCCACAAAAAATACAATCATAGAGGTCTTTAAAAAAGAAAATGTGGTTAATGGAAAAGTTCTTTACTCAAATACAGATAGATTAGATGGCAATAATATACTAAAGTTTTATTAATGAATGATAATTTTCAAAATTATAAAGAGGAAATAGATAAAATAAATCAAAGAATTAAGGAGTATCTTTGAAAATAATAATATTTATTCAAAACTTCAGTCTCTAAATACAAAAATGCTAGAAACCAATTTCTGGCAAGATAAAAGTAATTCTCAAAAAGTAGTTAAAAAAAAAAAATTTTTTGAGGATTTAATAAATTCTTTAAATTCATCTGTTGAAAAATTAAATGATTTTGAAGATTTAAATGAATTAGCTTTGGAGGAAAATAACTCGGACGTTCAAGGTGAAATTATACAGAATATTAAACAATTAAGATTGGAAATAAAAAAAAGTGAAATCAAATGTTTTTTATCAAGTGAAGCAGACCCATTAGATTGCTATATTGAGATTCATGCAGGTGCTGGAGGTACAGAGAGTCAAGATTGGGCTGATATGTTAAGAAGAATGTATTTAAAATGGTCTGATAAAAAGAATTTTAAATCTAACTTAATAAGTGAACATAGGGGAGATGAGGCTGGAATTAAGTCAGCAACAATAAAGATAGAAGGAGATTATGTTTTTGGTTGGCTTAAAAAAGAGTCTGGTATTCATCGTTTGGTTAGAATATCTCCATTCGACTCAGGTGCAAGAAGACATACAAGTTTTGCAAGTATCTGGATATATCCAGTTGTTGATGAAAATATTAATATAGAAATTTCTGAAAAAGATTTAAGAATAGACACTTATCGATCTAGTGGAGCAGGTGGTCAACATGTTAATACTACCGATAGTGCAGTAAGAATTACCCATTTACCTTCCAAAATTGTTGTACAGTGTCAAAATGAGAGGTCTCAACATAAAAATAAAGAGACATGTATGAATATGTTAAAAGCTAGATTGTACGATCATGAAATTAAGAAAAGAGAGGAACAAAATCAAAATACTGAAAACTCAAAATCTGAAATTGGTTGGGGCCACCAAATAAGATCATATGTGCTACAACCTTACAGATTAGTTAAAGATAATCGAACAAATTTTGAAAGTACTAGTCCAGATAAAATTTTAGATGGTGATCTGGACGAATTTTTAGAACAATCACTCTATAAAATTAAATGAGAAAATTTTTATTAAAGTTTTTTGTAGTAATTACAGTTTTAATTTTTTTACCAATAATTTATTTAAGTACTATTGGAATTGAAACAGAAAGTTTTAATGAACAGATAAAAAATAAAGTTAACGAGAGTAATAAAAATTTACAACTAAATCTAAAAAAAATAAAAATTAAATTTGATCCACTTAGATTAAAATTTAATGCTAAAACTGTTGGTGCTACAGTTTATTATTATAATAAACCACTTGAATTAGAATATATAGGAACAGAGGTGTCTCTTGTGTCAATAATTAAAAATAAATTTGTTTCATCAAATCTTGAAATAGGATCAAAATCATTGCAACTAGATGATTTAATTAAATTTGCTAGGACAGCTTACAAAGGTCCAGAATTATTTATTTTAGAAAAAATTATAAAAAAAGGTCATGTAATATTTAATTTAAAAATTAATTATGACGAAAACGGTAAAATTCAAGATGATTATGAAATAAATGGCATAATAAAAGACGGAAAAATTCAATTATTAAATAATTATAGTTACGAAAAAATTAATTTTATATTTAATCTAAAAAAACAAGAATTTAAATTCCAAGAAATAAAATTTGCGACAAATAAAATCGATTTTTTTTCCAGCAAAGTAAACGTTAAGCAAAAAGAAGATATTTTTTACATTGATGGAAATGTCAAAAATAAAGATGCTGCTTTATCAAAAAATTTCTTAAAAATTGTAAAATTAAATTTAAAAAATTTAAATTTTGATAACACGACTTTCAGTTCAGATAATAGTTTTAGTTTTGAGATTAATAAAAATTTTAAATTAAAAAATATGTTTCTTAAGTCTAATATTGATTTAGATCAGCTTAAATATAATAAAGAAAGTTATATCTCAGAGTTTTTCCCAAACATAAATGAGGACATTATTTTAAAAAATCATAAGGTAAAATTACAGTATAGTAAAAGTTTATTATCAATTATTGGGAAAGGAGAAATAAAATTAGAAGAAAATTTTAATAAAATTGACTATATCTTCAAAAATAGTGATCAAAGTTTTAATATTCAATCGAATTTAACTTTAGATGCTATTAGTTTAAAAAAACAAGATTTTATTAGTGTTTTTTTTCCATCTGCTAATGAGAATATTAATTTAAGAAACCAAAAATTAAATATTAAATATAATAACAAAAAATTATTTTTAGCAGGCGAAGGTAAAATAAAAGTTGATGATGAATTTGAAAGTATAAAATATTTAATATCAACTAAAGATAAAAAAATTAATTTTGATTTAGATTTGAATTTAGACAAAACTGATTTTGAAGTAAATTTTTTTAATTATAAAAAAAATAATAAAATAGACACCCAACTAAAAATTGATGGTTATTATGAGCAAGATCAAAATCTTTCTTTAAATAATATAACTATTTTAGAAGACAAAAATAAAATTGAAGTAAGTAACCTTATCTTAAATAAGAATAATTCAATTATTAATGTTGATTATATTGTGTTTGATTATTTAGACACTGAGAATAAGTTAAACAATTATTATATAAAAAGAATAAAAAAAAACGATTATGACATAATTGGCTTTAATTTAAATGCAAATACTTTAATTACAAATCTTTTAAAAGGTAATGATAAAAAAAGAAATAATATTTTTCAAAATAATATTGCTTTAAATATAAAGTTAGATGAAGTTTCTTTAGATGAAATTAATTATGTATCAGATTTAAAAGGAAATTTATTTATTAAAGATAATATTGTTGTAGATGCTACTTTATCTGCACTTTTTGATGATAAAAAAAATATATCATTTTCAATTAATAGTGATGCTGAAAATAACAAAATAACTACACTATACTCCTCAAAAGCAAAACCATTAGTTGAACGATATAAATTTATTAAAGGATTTGATGAAGGATATCTAGATTTCTATTCATCTAAAAAAGATAATATTTCTATATCTAAACTTAATATTTATGATTTTAAATTGAAAGAACTACCAGTTTTAACAAAAATCCTTACTCTCGCTTCTCTACAGGGAATTGCAGATATCTTATCAGGAGAGGGAATTAGATTTGATGAATTTGAAATGAATTTTAAAAATCAGGGAGATCTAATGACAATTGATGAGATTTATGCAATTGGTCCTGCAATTTCAATATTAATGAGTGGATATGTAGAGGATGATAAACTAATTAGCCTAAGAGGGACACTTGTGCCAGCAACCACTATTAACAAAACAATTAGTTCAATACCAGTTCTTGGTAAAATTTTGGTTGGGGATAAAACAGGAGAAGGGGTTTTTGGAGTAAGTTTTAAGATTAAAGGGCCACCCAAGAAGCTAGAAACTACTGTAAATCCAATTAAGACATTAACCCCAAGATTTATAACTCGTACTATAGAAAAAATTAAAAAAAATTAATTTAGCTCAACTTTAATGTGTCTTTTTTTACCTATAGATAACTTGAGGTAATTTTCTTTAAAAAGATTGTGATCAATAATAAATTTTTCGTCAGATATAGTATTATCATTAATTTTTATCGCATTTCCTTTTATAAGTCTTCTAATCTCACTTTTAGAATTCTCTAATTTAGACAGTAAAATAAGATCTAAAACGTTGATTTTTTTATCAATATTTTCTAATGATATATTTACAGAAGGTAAATTTGAACCAAGTGAATTGCCAGAAAAAGCTTCTTTAGCTGCTTGTTCTGAGTTCTTCGCTGCCTTTTCGCCATGAAGCAAAGAGGTAGTTTTATTTGCAAGCAAAATTTTTAATTCATTTATGTTATTTTTTTTTAATTTTTCTATCTCGACAATATCAAGATCAGTAAACATTTTTATAAATTTAATCACATCCCTGTCATCAATATTTCTCCAAAATTGCCAGTAATCATAAGCTGATAAAAATTTTTCATCTAACCAAACTGCACCGTTTTCTGTCTTACCCATTTTTGCACCTGTAGCTAAAGTAATTAGTGGAGTAGTTAAACCAAAAGTTTGATTATTAGAGTATCTTTTAATAAGCTCAACTCCGTTTACAATATTCCCCCATTGATCAGAACCACCAATTTGTAAAACACAATTTTCTTTTTTATTTAATTCTAAAAAATCATATGCTTGCAAAATCATATAATTAAATTCCATATAACTAAGTGATTGTTCTCTATCCAATCTCAATTTGACACTATCAAACGTCAACATCCTATTGATAGTAAAGTGTTTTCCAATATCTCTTAGGAAAGATATGTAATTCAAATTTTTTAACCAAGAATAATTATTTACAAATATTGGTTTTGTGCTTGGGTCACCATTGTCTAAAAATTTTTTAAGTATATTTTTAATATTTTGAATATTTTTTTCGATTTCTTCTTCGCTTAAAATTTTTCTAGTTTTATCTTTTCCTGAAGGGTCACCAATTCTAGTAGTTCCACCACCAAGTAAAACTATAGGACGATGTCCATTTTTTTGAAGTAATCTCAAACACATTATTTGTAGTAAGCTACCAACATGTAAACTCTCTGCGGTACAATCAAAACCAATATAAGCTTTGATTTTTTCTTTATCTAGTAGATTTGATAATTCGTCCTCACTAGTACATTGGTAGAAATATCCACGATCTTTAAATTCTTTTAAAAATATATTCATAAGTCTATAGTTACAATATACAAATTTTTAATAAAAAGAATATCAATGAAACAAAAATTATATACATCTATAGGATTAATGAGTGGAACTTCAATGGATGGAGTAGATATATCAATAATCCAATCTGATGGGCAATATCAATTTTACAACATTTTAGATAAGTATTTTAAGTATGATGTCGAATTACAAGCTGAGTTAATTAGATTGAGAAACTTAGTTTTAGGCGAGAATGATTTATTTAAATATTCCAAAGAATTGGGAAATCTAGAGAGAAAAATCACAGTTTTTCATGCAGAAAAAATAAACCAAATATTATTAAAATATAAGCATGAAATTGATCTAATCGGTTTTCATGGCCAAACAATATTTCATGAGCCACAAAAAAAAATCACAAAACAACTTGGAGACGGAAAGCTGCTATCTCAACTATTAAAAAAAAAGGTAATTTATGACTTTAGACAAAAAGATATTGAAAATGAAGGACAAGGAGCTCCTTTAACACCAATATTTCACTATCTCATATCCAATATTGTGAATGAAAAATTCAATACAGGATTTCCCATAGGATTTATAAATATTGGAGGGATAACAAATCTTACTAAGATTATAAGTATTTTCAGTAATTTTGAAGATAATATTACAGCTTATGATATTGGGCCTGGAAATTGTTTGATAGATGATTGGGTTAGAAAAAATTCCAATAAAAAATTTGATGAAAATGGAAATATATCAAAAGCAGGAAAAATTGATCAATTAATCACTAATCAAATCATTGAAAATTTCAATATAGATACGTACTCAAAATCTTTAGATATTAAAGATTTTGATAACTCATTTGCTAGAGGTCTCACATTTGAAAATGGCTGCGCAACAATAACTAACTTTACAGGCTATCTAATAGCTAAAGGAATAGAAAATATAGGCACTGATAGTAAAATTAAATACTTAATTTCAGGGGGAGGAAGAAAAAATATTGCTTTAATAGATTGTATTAAAGAAAATCTTAACAATAAAAAAAATTTTGTTTTAGATAGTATAGATAAATATGGTTTTAATGGTGACTTTATTGAATCTCAGGCATTTGGATATTTAGCTATTAGATCCTTTTTGGATTTACCTATTTCATTTCCAAAAACTACAGGATGTGCAAAGCCTACAGTTGGTGGCAAACTAGTAAAAAATTTTTAATAAAGAGCTGTCTCTTTTTTAATATATTTATCAAGACTTTTAATTAACATATTATCTGTTTTAGAAAAAAAATGATTGGCTTCAGTTACAGCATGAAATTCGACTTTAATTCCTTTTTGTGCACTTAGTCTTTTATCTAGTTCTGTAATATACTCTAATGGAACCAATTCATCTTTTTTTCCATAAACTACCATTCCAGATGTAGGACATGGTGATAAAAAAGAAAAATCATAAACATTAGGTTGAGGTGAAATAGCTATAAATCTATTTATTTCAGGCCTTCTCATTAACAGTTGCATAGCTATCAATGATCCAAAAGAAAAACCAGATACCCAACATTGAG
>CABYBM010000012.1 GCA_902517175.1 uncultured Pelagibacteraceae bacterium
TCCCCAAGATTTAAAATTCCAAGGCGAGGAAACAAAACTTGAAATAGGGAGTGACAACAAAATCAGAGAGTATGTAACTATTAATCCTGGAACTAATGGTGGTGGGGGATTAACAAAAGTAGGTAATAATTGTTTGTTCATGGTATCAGCGCATATAGCGCATGATTGTTATGTTGGTGATAATGTAATATTAGCTAATAATGTCCCTCTAGGTGGTCATGCTCATATAGAAAATAATGTTATTATTGGAGGAAATTCAGCTGTTCAACAGTTTACAAGGGTGGGCAGATCAGCAATGATTGGAGGAATGTGTGGTGTTGTTAGAGACATAATTCCTTATGGTATGGCTCATGGCAATAGAAGTATACTCCAAGGTCTAAACTTAATTGGATTGAGAAGAAAAAATATTCCAAATCAAGAAATAAAGATTCTCAGCGATGCATATAAAGAAATATTTAAAAATGAAAATTTAACTGAAAATTTGAATAATTTAAGTCAAGAATTAAGAAAACATGAATTGGTAAGTGAAGTTGTTAGTTTTATAGAGAAAGACAAAAAAAGACCAATTTGCACTCCATTTTCGAAGTAAGATGATCGGACTATTTTTAGGAGATACGGGTTTTTCTGATATTGTACTAAAAAAAATTATAAAATTAAAAAAAAAATATTTTATTATAGATTTTTCGAAAACCTCAAAATTTAAAAGAAATAAAAACGCTCATCGAATAAGCATTGGAAAATTTGGTAAAATTCTAAACTTAATAAAAGAAAAAAAATCAAAAAAAGTTCTTTTTGCTGGCAAAATAGCAAAACCAAAATTTTCATCATTAAGATTAGATTTTAAAGGTATTTATTACATGCCTAGTGTTATCCAAGCAGCAAAAAAAGGAGATGCAGCTATAATTAAAGCAATTATAAAAATTTTAAACAATGAAGGTATAAAAGTCATTAGTTCAATTAGTTTTAATCCAGAACTAGCACTAAAATCGGGGAATTTTACAAAAATAAAACCAAATAACAGAGATTTAGCGTCGATCAAAAGAGGAATTAAATATTTTAGCAAATTGAATGATTTAGATCATGTGCAAGCTCTGATTGTTAATGATAGTAAAATTATTGTAAAAGAGGGAAGAGAAGGCACAAGAAAAATGTTAGCTAAATTAAAGAAAAAAACGCAGGGTATATTAATAAAATTTCCAAAAAAAAAACAGGATTTAAGAATGGATTTGCCAACAATTGGACTTCAAACACTTAAGGATTGTAAAAGATGTGGTCTTAAAGGAATAATTTTAAAATCTAAAAAAAACATAATTTTAGAAAAAGCTAAATGTATTCATTTTGCCAACAAAAATAGGATATTTATTAAAGTTATATGAAAAAAATATTTATACTTACAGGCGAACCCTCAGGTGACAAGCTAGCTTCAACAGTTATAGCAAAGCTTGCAACTAAAAATTTTGAAATTAAATATTTATCTGTTGGTGGATCAAATTTGAAAAAGTTAGGTATTAACTCTATTTATGACCTTAAAGAAATAACATATCTTGGATTTACAAGTGTTATTTTAAATATTTTTAAAATTAGAAAGAAAATTAATCAAACTGTTGAAGAAATAATAAAATTTAATCCAGATGTTTTGTTTAGTGTAGATAGCCCTGATTTCACATTTAGAGTTGCTGAAAAAGTAAAGAAGATTAAAAACAATATAAAAACTGTACATTATGTAGCTCCTCAGGTTTGGATTTGGAGAAAAAATAGGGTTAAAAAAATTAAAAAGTTTATTGATCATATTCTTTTACTATTTAATTTTGAAAAAAAATATTTTGATGACGAAAATATAAAAAATACTTTTGTAGGACATCCTTTAATCGAAACTAAGAATAATCCAAAAACTCTAATTGAGGATTTAATACCTAATAATAAAAAAATAATATCCTTATTTCCAGGAAGTAGAAAATCTGAGATATTAGTTCTTTTACCAATTTTAATTAGCTTTATAGAGTTAATGAATAAAAAATATAAGGATTATTTTTTTTATTTTCATGCTACTGAAGAAAATAAAAATTCAATTTTAGATACTATTAAACAAAAAAATATTGAAAATATAGATGTTATATCTGAAGAAAATATTAAATCAGAGGTTTTATCTAAATCTATTTTTGCTGTGTCGAAATCTGGCACTGTTTCACTACAAATTTGTAATGCCAATATACCATCAATAATTATTTATAAATTAAGCTTTATTAATTTTATGATATTTAAAATGTTAGTGAATGTTAAGTTTGCAAATATCATTAATATCATCAACAATCGAGAAATAATCCCCGAACTTCTTCAAAACGAGTGTAATGCTCAAGAAATTTATAAAACTGTAATATATTTTTTAAATAATCCTGACCTTATAAAAAAACAATTAGCTGAATGTAATAAAACTTTAGACGGGATCAGATCTAAGACATCATCATCAGATGAGTCCTCAACAGTTCTATCCAATTATCTCATTTCCTAATCTTAGATTTACTTCTTCCTTACCTAAAGAAATTAAAATATCATAGAGGCCTGGTCCAAATTTAGATCCTGTTAAAATTATTCTTAGAGGCTGTCCTACACCTTTAAAATTAGTCTCATGTTTTTTTATTAAATTGTTAACTATAGGCTCCAATATTTCTCTATTTAAATTGTCTAATGAAGAAATCTCAGTTTTAAATTCTTGAATTATTTTTTTTGCTTTATCATCAATTAACTTTAGGTCATCTGGATTAAAATTAATTTTATCTAGGATTATATATTTTGCGTTGTTGAATATATCTTCTAATGTTTTTGCCTTATTTTTTAAAAATGAAAGTGAGTTTTTTATTTTTTCCTCTTTTTCAGGTTTAATTTTTTTTTTGTAAATCTCACAATATTCAATCAAGCTTTTGAAAAGCTCCTGTTCATCAATCATTTTAATATAGTGCTCGTTCACTGACAAAATACGGCTCATATCAAGTTTTGAAGGCGACTTTCCAATTCCCTCTAAATTAAAATATTTAATACTTTCATCTAAGGTAAATATTTCTTTATCTTGATAGGACCAACCTAGTCTTAACAAGTAGTTTCTTAAAGCATCTGGCATAATTCCAATTTTTGAATAGTCATCCAATGTAGAAGCATTATCTCTTTTAGATAGCTTTTTACCCTCAATTGTATGGATTAAAGGTATATGTGCAAAACTTGGAACTTCCCAACCCATAGCCAGATAAATCTGAATTTGCTTAAAAGTATTTATTTTATGATCATCACCTCTAATAATATGAGTCATTCCCATCTGATGATCATCCACAGTTGCTGAAAGGTTATATGTTGGTGTTCCATCATTTCTTAATATAATAAAATCCTCTATTGTATTATTTTCAATCTCAACATCACCTTGTACCAAGTCTTTTAATATCGAGCTTCCTTCAATTTTGCTTTTAAATCTAATTACTGGTTCAATATCTTTTGGAGTGCCTTTTTCATCTGCATCTCTCCATTTTCTATTATAGATATAAGGTAGTTTTTTTTGTCGAGCTCTTTTTTTTTGTTCTTCTATTTCTTCACTAGAGCAATAACACTTATATGCATTTCCATTTTTTAATAATTCATTTGCAACTTTAATATGATCTTCAACTTTATTTGATTGAATATATTCATCTCCATCGTATTCAATTCCTATCCATTTTAAAGAATTTACTATTTGAATTCTGTGCTCTTCTTTAGATCTTTCTTTGTCAGTGTCTTCAATTCTAAGGTGAAATGTACCTTTTTGATTTTTTGAGTATAGCCAATTAAATAAAGCAGTTCTCACACCTCCAATATGAAGAGCTCCAGTAGGTGAGGGAGCAAAACGAGTTGCTACTTTTGACATCAATGATGTTTAGACTATTTTTTTAGAAGTTTCTATATAAAGATACTAAAACACCCTGAACTTTAACTCTATCAGGTCCAAAAATTTTAGTTTCGTACTTTCTATTTGCACTTTCTAAAGCGACAACTTTACCTTTTTTACGAATTCTTTTAAGCATTGCTTCATGTTCATCAATTAAAGCCACTACAATCTTTCCATTGTCTGCAGTATCTGTTCTTCTGATAATTACAGTATCACCCTCATGAATACCTGCTTCTATCATAGAATCACCTTGAACTTTTAAACCAAAGTAATCTCCATTTTTTTCAAGATTATTTGGTAAAGGTATTCTAGCAACTTCATTTTGGATTGCTTCAACAGGTGTTCCAGCAGCAATTTTACCAAGAACTGGCACTTCTACTTCATCAGATGGTACTTGCTCTTCGTCTAAACCACCTTTTATAACGCTTGGGGAAAAGTTGTTGTAAATATCATTTGCAGAAGCTGTTTCAGGAAGTTTGATTACCTCTAATGCTCTAGCTTTATGAGCAAGTCTTTTTATGAAACCTCTTTCCTCTAAAGCACTTATCAATCTGTGTATTCCTGACTTAGATTTTAAATTTAGAGATTGTTTCATCTCTTCATATGAAGGAGATACACCAGAGCTTCTCAACTTCTTGTTGATAAATAAAAGCAAGTTTTTTTGTTTTTTTGTAAGCATAAGAACAAATATCGTACAAATAATGTTCTATAAAAGTTCTTTTAATTTAACAACATTAAAAAAACCAACAAAAATAGGGTTTAATTGACTATAAAACTGAAAAAATAGAATTTTTCTCTAAATTCTTCAAAAGTGATTCACCAATTAAAAAAGTATTAATAGATGTTTTGTTTTTTAAATCTAAAAGTTCTTCTTTAGTTTTAATTCCGCTCTCTGAAATCAAAGGTCCATCATGATTAATTAACACATTATGAATATCATAGGTTGTATTAATGTCTGTTTTTAGAGTTTTTAAATTTCTATTGTTTATTCCAATCAAAGCCTCTTTAAAATTTAATGCTTTTTTAGCCTCTTCAACAGTATGAACCTCTACAATCACTGACATTTTAAACTTTAATGCCTCTTCGTATAAATCATTTGCTAGATTGTCTGATACGCCAGCTAAAATAATTAAAATTGCATCAGCTCCATAACTTTTAGCTAAGGCTATTTGAAATTTATCTACAAAGAAATCTTTACACAAAATAGGCAAGTTTATTTTTTCTTTTATCTTACTAATATGAATTAGATTTCCTAAAAAATAATCCTCCTCAGTAAGTACAGATAAGCAGGTCACATTATTAGTATTATATATACTGGCAATTTCTACTGGATTGTAATTTTGGATAATTACACCAGCTGAAGGGCTAGCCTTTTTAATTTCAGCAATAATCGATATTTTATTATTTAATATATTAGATTGAACTTTTTCTTTAAAATTGAAGAAAGAATTATTTTTATCAATAATATCTGTAAGAGAATTTAAACTTGTTGATTTTTTTAGAATATCAATCTTATCTATTTTTTTTTTAATTATTTCTTCGAGAATATTTTTAGACATTTTGTATTTTTTCTAAGTGAATATACGGTTTTCCTGATAAAATAAATTCTCTACTATAATTGTAAGCATCTAAAAATTCTGAATATTTTTCATTTACAATTAAACCTGCTGCAGCATTTAAACAAACTGCTTTTGAAAAATCATTGTCTTTACCTTTAAAAATTTCAATCATCTTACTTGCATTATAGTTTGCATCATCACCAACTAAATTATCAAATTTTTCAGCATTAATATTTAACTCTTTAGGATCAATTATAATTTCAGATATTTCTCCATTTTTTAATTGTATAACATTTGTCTTAGCATAAGGTGAAATTTCATCTAAGCCATCCTCACTATTTACAATCCATGCAAATTTAATATTTAAATTTTTAAGCCCTTCGGCAAAAATCTTGAGTAATTTTTTATCAAAAACACCAACAACCTGTCTATCCACTAAAGCAGGGTTACTTAATGGACCAATCATATTAAATATTGTCCTTTTACCCATTTTTTTTCTTACTGGCCCAACAAATCTCATTGCACTATGATAATTAGGAGCAAACATAAAGCCAAAGTTGTTATTGTTGATCTCTTTCTCTATATCAATTGGTTCAAGATTGATTTTAATTTTTAGTGCCTCCAATACATCTCCTGAACCACACTTTGAAGAGACTGCTTTATTGCCGTGTTTAGCGACCTTAGTACCCATACTAGCTAAAAGCAAAGCTGATGCGGTTGAAATATTAAGAGTATTCATTCCATCTCCTCCAGTTCCGCAGGTATCAACACAGTCTATGACTTTTACTCTTTTTGACTTTTCTCTTAGCACATAAACACCACCAGCAATTTCATCAGAAACTTCTCCCTTATCTGATAATAAGGTTAAAAAATCATAAATTTGTTCTTCATTTGCCTGACCAGTCATAAGTAATTCAAAAGCAGATTTACTTTCCTCAAAAGAAAGATCATTCTTGTTTCTTAATTTTTGTAAAATTTGTTCCATTTGATCAATAATTTAAAAAATTTTTTAATATTTTCATTCCTAACTTAGTTTTAATACTTTCTGGGTGAAATTGTACACCATGAATATTATATACTTTATGTTGCACACCCATTATCAAGCCCTCTTCAGTTTCCGCTGTAATTTTTAAATTGTTAGACAAAGATTTCTTATCAATTATAAGACTATGATATCGAGTAGCTTCAAAGGTTTTTGGAAGATTTTTTAAAATGCCAATTTTTTTTGATTTAATTTTACTTATTTTTCCATGCATAAGTTTTTTAGCTTGAATAATCTTTGAACCAAACACTTGCCCAATAATTTGATGACCCAAACATACTCCTAAAAAAGGCATTTCTTTATGAAGAGATTTTAAAATATTTATACAATTTCCTGATTGATCTGGATTTCCTGGTCCTGGAGATATAACAATTTTATTATATTTAGTTTTCTTAATATCTTTAGCTGTGATTTTGTCATTTCTAACAACATCAACTTTAACACCTAATGAAGATATGTAATGATACAAGTTAAATGTAAAACTATCATAATTATCTATCAGTAATACTTTCATTATCTTAAAGCATTAATTAAAGCCTTAGCTTTATTAACCGTCTCCTCATATTCGTTTATAGGTTTACTATCAGCGACAATTCCTGCACCGGCTTGCACATAGAATTTTTTATTTTTGGCAACAGCTGTTCTTAAAGCAATACAAGTATCAAATTCGCCGTTTGCAGAAAAATATCCTATGCCACCTGCGTAAACCTTTCTTCTTGTAGTCTCTAATTCATCAATAATTTCCATAGCTCTTATTTTCGGAGCACCAGACACTGTTCCAGCAGGAAATCCAGCTAGCAAAGATTTAAACTTAGAGAACTTTTTATTATAATCACCAATTACGTTAGATACTATATGCATAACATGTGAATATCTCTCTATAATAAAGCTTTCAGTCACCTTAACAGAATTTACTTTTGATACCTTACCAGCGTCATTTCTACCTAAATCTAAAAGCATTAAATGTTCTGAAAGTTCTTTTTTATCTTTTAATAAATCTTTTTCGTAATAAAGATCTTCTTTTAAGGTTTTACCTCTCGGTCTTGTTCCAGCAATTGGTCGTACAGTAATTTTATTATCTCTTAATCTCACTAATATTTCTGGACTAGCACCAATTATTTGGAAATCATTAAAATTAAAGAAAAACATGAAAGGAGAAGGGTTGGTTGCTCTTAATTTCTTATAAATATCTATTGGTCTTTTTGTTAACTTAGCCTCAAACCTTTGACTTAAAACCACTTGAAAAATATCACCAATTTTGATGTATTTTTTTGCCTTATTAACCATATTTAAAAATTTACTTTTAGAAGTGTTAGATTTAACTTTAATATTATTTAATTTTCCTTTCTGTGGTTTATTTAAATTTTTAATTGAGGATTGAATTAATAATTTAAAAAGATCAGATTTAATCTCATTAAATTTATTTTCATAGTTAGTTATTTTTTCATCTTTAAAAATATTACTTATATAAAATATTTCTTTTTTTAAATTATCATGAATAACTAATGTTCTAGGACGTAGAAGTCTAACATCTGGTATATTTAAATCATTTTTGCAACTGTTTGGTATCTTTTCAATATATCTAATAGAGTCGTAAGAAAAGTATCCAGAAATTAATGAGCATATTTTTGGCAAATTTTTTGGGGTCTCAAATTTAAATTCCTCAATTATTTTCTCTATTAATTGATCTGGCTTATCCTTCAGTTTTATCTTTTTATTATTTTTGATTAGATAAGAGTTTTGATTGTTAAACTCCCAAATTTTATCAGGGTTTTTCCCAAATATTGTGTATCTACCTTTGATTTTCCCTTTTTCAACAGACTCAAATATAAAACTATTTTTTTCTTCTAAAAAATTATTAATTAAATTTAATATTTCTTCATCGTTCTCAACTTTTTTCGACGTATATATTATTTGATTTTTTTTGCTTCTATGTCGAAACTTAAAGTCCTTGAAGCTTCGATTAATGATCATTTGAAATAATTTTTTACTCTATCAACAGATTTTTGGTTAATTTTAACTTGGTATTTATTGTTTAATAATTGGTCATAAGATTGTAAAATACTTTTTCTGTTATCTGTATTTTGTTTTTTTATAAATTGAACATATTCTTCATCAGATTTATTAAAAAAATTTTTCTTAGAATCTGTAATTTTAACTAAAAAAATGTTATTATCCTTATCATTAATTAAAGTAAAAGAATTTACAGGCAATGTATAAAGTATTTTAATTGAATTTATGTCAAAAATTGAATCATCATTAATCGTTTTAATTTCTACATTTAATAAATTATTACTTCCTAGATCTTCAAATTTACTATTATTGAATTCTTTATTTTGAATCTCTTCTAGAATTTTTCTGTTAAAATCGAATTTACCTTTCTGATAAATTAGCTCTACAAGCTCACCTTTAGTTTTATCATCATTTAAATTTGGACTTTTATCGTATTCTTTATTGATGTTGTACAATAAGAAATTATCTACATTTTCAATTAAGTTTAATTTTGACGACTTATTTTGATAGATTAAACTTTCACTAGTTTGAGCTTCTGATGTTTGAGCATATTCAATTATTTCTTTAACTTCGACATTTATATTCTCTAAAATGGTTTCAAAATCTGCTCCTTCTGAGATTTGGTTTTCAATTTTATCAACTTTATCAAAAAATTCTTGATTAAATTCTTCAATACCAATTAAATTTTTAGGATTTAAAACAACATATTTAAAATCTATATATTCTCTTTTTAGTTGATCTTCATTTTCTTTAATAAATACCAAAAGATCCTGATCTGAATACTCATTCTTCTCCTTATAAAGCCCTTCCATATTGAAGTACTCAATACTTAATGTCTTGTTATTTTCTTCGTATTTTTTTTTAATCAAGAAATTAGGTGTTATTGTTCCAGCGCCTATAATATCAAATAGGTGTTTTTGTAATTCTCTATTTTTTAATTTCAATTCAAACATTGGTGCTGATAAATTACTTGATAATAAAAATTTTTCATATTTTATTCTTTGAAAAACACCATCATCGTCTTGGAAATTTTTATTATCTTTAATTGTTTTAAGAATTGTTCTCTCACTGATTGAAAGAGCAAAGTCTTTTACCTCGAGATCAATTAATGTAGTTGAAATCAAGCCTGATAATAATTCTTCAATTATATTATTATCCAAATTGGTTCTGATAGCATCAAGTGATATACCACTTTGATTCACATAATCCATAAAGTCTTGGGTGGTTACATTTGTTTTATTTATTTTTGCTATATTGTTTTGATTATTTGTGCTGAAGCCACCACCAAATCCACCAAAACCAAATGCAATAATAATCACTATAATTAGGATCAAACCACCTAATTTTTTTCCACCAAAATTTTTTAAAGTTTCTAACATAAAGCCAATAATATATTGATCTGTAAAAAACAAATCTATAGATTAAAAATTCAATTATGACAAATAAATATCTGTATTTTGTAGCTAATTGGAAAATGTACGGTGACTTAAAAGCACTTAATTCGCTGGATAAAGTAATTAAATTTTCTAAGAGTGTAAAACAAAAAAAAATAAAGTTAATTTATTGCCCACCTAGCACATTAATTAATTCTTTATCTAATAAATTGAAAAAAACAAAAATTGAAGTGGGTGCTCAAAATTCTCACGAGAGCGATAAATATGGTGCGTTCACTGGCCAGATAAATTCTAAAATGTTAAAAAATGTTGGAGCAAGATATGTTATATTGGGTCACTCAGAGAATAGGCAATTAGGTGAAGATAATAAAAAAATTAATTCTAAAATTAAAAGTGTATTAAAATCTGGTTTGAAAGTTATCTTTTGTATTGGGGAAACATTAAAAGAGAGAAGAAATAAAAAAACTAATCAGGTTTTAAGTAAGCAGATTAAGAAAGGTCTAAAATCAATTAGACAAAAATCAAATATAATAATTGCTTATGAACCAGTCTGGTCGATTGGAACTGGATTAATTCCAAAACCAAGTGACTTAATAAAATCTATTTCTTTTATTAAAAAAAAATTAGGTAAAAAACCTTCAAAAATTTTGTATGGAGGTTCTGTAAATAGTGACAACATCAATCAATTGAAAAATATTAACATCATTGATGGTTTTTTGGTTGGTGGGGCCTCTCAAGATCCAAAGAAATTTATTGATATAATTAAAAAAACCATTAATTAGATCGCCATGGAAACTATATTATTAGTAATTAACATCATCCTTGCAGTTATTTTGGTATTACTAGTTTTAATACAGAAATCTGAAGGTGGTGCATTAGGTATTGGTGTTTCACAAGAAAACTTTATGTTATCAAGATCAGCTGGTAGTTTTATGACTAAAGCTACCGCTATTGTTGCAACTTTATTTATTATTTGTAGCTTAGCACTAACAATTATCTCGAGAGCGGAGCTAACACCCACAAGCTCTGTTTTAGATACGGTTGAGGAAAAAACTGAAGATACTCCTTCAATTCCAGAAAATAATTAATTAATACTTTTCAATCTCTTTTTTATTCGCTATAAGATAATTCCATGGCGCGATATATATTTGTCACGGGCGGCGTGGTTTCATCATTAGGTAAAGGTTTATCCTCAGCTTCACTAGCATACCTACTTCAATCGAGAGGTTTTAAAGTAAGGATTAGAAAACTTGATCCATATTTAAATGTAGACCCTGGAACAATGAGTCCATTTCAGCATGGTGAAGTGTATGTAACTGATGATGGCGCTGAAACAGATTTAGATCTAGGTCATTATGAACGATTTTCAGGGGTATCAGCAAAAAAATCAGACAATATCACTACTGGCAAAATTTATAATGATGTTTTAAAAAAAGAACGTAAGGGTGAGTATCTTGGAAAAACTGTTCAAGTAATTCCACATATTACAGATCGCATAAAACAATTTATTAAACACGATTCATCCAAAGAGGACTTTGTTATTTGTGAAATCGGAGGAATAGTTGGAGATATAGAAAGTCTCCCATTTGTCGAAGCTATAAGACAATTTGCAAACGATGTTGGTAAGAAAAATGCTTTATTTATTCATTTAACTTTAGTCCCATATTTAAAAGCATCGGATGAGATAAAAACAAAACCAACTCAACATTCTGTAAAAGAGTTAAGAAGCATAGGTATCCAGCCAGATATTATTATTTGTAGATCCGAAAGACCAATACCATTAGAGCATAGAAAGAAGATTTCTTTGTTTTGTAATGTGGATATTAAAAATGTAATTGAAACTGTTGATGTTAAAACTATTTATGAGGCGCCAATAAGTTTTTTTAGAGAAAAATTAGATGTTCAAGTTTTAAATTATTTTAAATTAAAAACTAAGAAGCCTGCAAATTTAAATCCTTGGAAAAAAATAACTAAAATTATTTTGCAAAATAAGAGACAAGTGAATATTGCTATTATTGGAAAATATGTTGAGCTTCAAGATGCTTATAAGTCATTAGACGAAGCCTTAACACATGGTGGAATAGACAATAAAATTAAAGTTAATTTAGTTAGGATCGACTCTGAAAAATTAAAAATTTCAGAAATAAAGAAAAAACTAAAAAATATATCTGGAATATTGATACCTGGTGGATTTGGCAAAAGAGGTACAGATGGAAAAATAGAAGCTATAAAACATGCAAGAATAAACAAAATTCCTTTCTTTGGAATATGTTATGGAATGCAAATGGCAATTATTGAATTTGCTAGAAATCAACTCAATTTAAAAAATGCTACCTCAAGTGAATTTGATAAAAAAGGTCTTCCGATTATTGGTTTACTAAATGAATGGTCTAAAGACGGTAAAACTATTAAAGGTACTGATAAGGATCTTGGTGGCACTATGAGACTAGGTTCTTATGATGCTAAATTACAAACTAGCTCAAAGATAAGAACAATTTATAAGTCTAAGTTAATTAAAGAACGTCATCGTCATAGATATGAGGTGAATATCGCTTATAGAGAAAAATTTGAAAAAAAAGGTATGATTTTCTCAGGTTTATCACCTGACAATCAATTACCTGAAATTATTGAGCTTAAAAATCACCCATGGTTTATTGGGGTACAGTTCCACCCAGAATTTAAATCTAGACCTTTATCGCCCCATCCTTTATTCTCTTCATTTATCAAGGCAGCAAAAAATCATAAATGAATAGCATACAAGTAAATTGTGGAAGTATAGAAATCTCAAATAGTAATAAAATTTGCATTATTGCTGGACCTTGTCAGCTTGAAACCGAACAGCATGCAATGGATATGGCTGGCAAAATTCAAGAAATTACAAAAAAATTTGGACTTGGCTTTATTTACAAAACTTCTTTTGATAAAGCTAACCGAACTAGCCTTAAAGGAAAAAGGGGAGCTGGACTTAAAGCATCTTTACCTGTTTTTGATAAAATAAAAAAAGAATTAAATGTTCCTATTTTAACAGACATTCATAATATTGATCAATGTTCAGAAGTAGCTGATCATGTTGATATATTGCAAATTCCTGCTTTCTTATGCAGGCAGACGGATCTTTTAATAGCTGCTGCTAAAACAAATAAAATTATTAATGTAAAAAAAGGACAGTTCTTAGCACCATGGGACATGGTTAATGTTACTAAAAAAATTTCAGATTCTGGAAATACAAATATTTTAGTCACCGAGAGAGGTGCAAGTTTTGGTTATAATACTTTAGTTTCTGACATGAGATCTTTGCCTATTATGGCTAAGAATGGTTATCCAGTAATTTTTGATGCAACCCATTCAGTACAACAACCTGGAGGACAAGGAGAGTCCTCTGGAGGTCAAAGAGAGTTTGTCGAATATTTAGCTAGAGCTGCTGTTGCTGTAGGTGTTGCTGGAGTTTTTATTGAAACTCATCAAGATCCAGATAACGCACCATCAGATGGTCCTAATATGCTCCCATTGGATAAATTGGAAAATTTGTTACATCAATTATCAAATATAGATAAATTAATAAAAAAATAGTGAGTAAAATTTTAAAAGTAAAGGCCCGTCAAGTATTTGACAGTAGAGGAAATCCAACTGTAGAGGCTGAGGTTTATGCAAAAAATAATAGTGCAACCGCAATTTGTCCTTCAGGGGCATCAACTGGAACGTATGAAGCATTTGAGAAAAGAGATAAAAATAATAAACGTTATTTAGGCAAAAGTGTTTTGAACGCTGTTAATTTGGTCAACACCAAAATTTCAAATGAATTAAAAGGTCAAAGTGTTCACAATCAAGAACGAATTGATACTTTATTAATAAACTTAGATGGAACAAGACAAAAAACAAATCTAGGTGCAAATGCTATGCTTGCAGTTTCAATGGCTGTTAAAAAGCTATCATCTAAACTTAAAAAATTACCATTGTATAAAACTTTTTTTATAAAGAAGAATTTCCAATTACCTTATCCTTTAATGAATATTATTAATGGTGGAGCTCATGCAAATAATGGTCTTAGAATTCAAGAATTTATGATCAGACCTGACCGTGCTAAGAGTTTTTCTGAGGCAATGAGAGTATGCTTCATAGTGATTAAAAATTTATCAAAATTAATAAAAGATAAAGGTTTATCTACCTCTGTAGGAGATGAAGGTGGCTTTGCACCGATGATTAGTAGTAACAACCAAGCTCTTGATTTGATTGTGACAGCGATAAAAAAATCAGGATTTATCAATGGCAGAGATGTTTCAATTTGTTTGGATGTAGCTGCAAATGAATTATTTAAAAAAAATAAATATTCAATTCATTCTAAAACTTACGTATCTGTTGAAAAATCTATTAAAGAGTATCTTAAAATTATCAAAAAATATAAAATCAAATCTATCGAAGATCCTTTTGCTGAAAATGATTGGCTCGCATGGAATAAATTAATGAGATCAATAAATAAAGTTCAAATAGTGGGTGATGATCTTTATGTGACGAACTTAGAACGACTTAAGAAAGGGTTTTTAAATATTTCCTCAAATTCTATCTTGATTAAATTAAATCAAATTGGAACAGTTTCAGAGACATTAGATGTGATCAAATTTGCCCAAACCATTGGTTATAAAACAATAATTTCTCACCGATCTGGAGATAGTGAGGATACTTTTATTGCAGATCTTGCAGTTGGAACCAACTCAAACCAAATTAAAACAGGATCATTAGCAAGATCTGAAAGAGTAGCTAAATATAATCAATTAATTCGTATTGAAGAAGAACTTGGAAAAAAAGTGAGAATGAATAAAATCAACTAATGTTGAGGTTAATAAAAAGAAATTATTTTTTATTAATATCATTTTTTTTGATTCTTTACTTTGGTTTTAATCTTGTTTCTGGTGAAAGAGGGCTTTTTTCTTACATTGATAAAAAGGAGCTTTTGTCCAACTTGAAAAATGAGGAATTAACCCTAATTAGTAAAATAGAAGATATGGATCATAAAAATTCACTATTAAGCACAAATTTAGATCTAGATTATATTGAGACTTTAATAAGAGAAAGATTTTTATTTGGCAAAAAGGGAGAGACGATTTATATAATTAGAAACGATGAAAACAAAAATTAGACATCCTGAAAAAGTAAATAAACCAGTTAATCCAATCAAAAAAAAACCTGAATGGATAAGGTCTAAGCTATCAAACAGTAAAGAATTTTTTTTAACAAAAACAATTGTTAACCAAAATAATCTAGTTACTGTTTGTCAGGAAGCTAATTGTCCAAATATTACTGAATGTTGGAGTAAAAGACATGCAACATTTATGATTATGGGTGACACTTGCACAAGAGCTTGTGCTTTTTGTGATGTGAAAACTGGTAAGCCAGAAAAATTAGATCCTTTTGAACCCTACAAAATTTCAAATGCTGTAAATAAATTAAATTTAAAACATGTTGTGATCACATCTGTTGATAGAGATGATTTAGATGATGGTGGGTCAAACCATTTCTATGAAGTAATAAATACAACTCGTAAAAAAAATCCGAAAACTTCAATTGAAGTTTTAACACCAGATTTCTTAAGAAAAGGAGATGCTTACAAAAAAATTCTAGAGGCAGATTTAGATGTTTTTAATCATAACATTGAAACGGTTCCACGTCTTTACTTAAAGGTAAGACCAGGTGCCAGATATTTTGGATCTTTAGAACTTTTAAAAAATGTTAAAAAAATTAATAAAAAAGTTTTTACTAAATCTGGTTTAATGGTTGGACTTGGTGAAGAAAAGGATGAATTAATTCAAGTAATGGATGACTTAAGATCTGCTGATGTAGATTTCATTACTATAGGTCAATATTTACAACCTTCTCCAAAACATCATCCATTAAGTAGGTATTATCACCCTGAGGAATTTAAAGACTTAGAAAATATTGCAAAATCAAAGGGTTTTTTATTAGTATCATCATCACCACTTACAAGATCGTCTTATCATGCAGACGAAGATTTTGCTAAACTCCAACAAAATAGATTAAAAAATAATTAATGCCCAAAGCCTCAGTAACAAGGCAAATAGAACGAGAAAAACAAAAGTTAATTGATTTTGTTTTAGACATTGAAAAATATCCAGAATTTATTCCTTTTTGTATAGGCTCAAAAGTTTATGAGCGTGAGGATAAGAAAAATGAGATAGTAATCATTGCAGATCTAACTATCGGCAGAAAACCTTTTGTAGATACTTATAAAAGTGATGTTCGTTATGATAAAAAAAATGACTCTATACATGTAACAAACATCGGTGGACCCTTAAAACATCTACAAAATAACTGGAAATTCACTCAAAAAGAGAATTATACAGAAGTTCAGTTCGATGTTGATTTTGAAATTAAAAATAAGTTTTTAAATTTAATTATGGAAAAATCATTCCAATTTGGTCTAAATAAAATAGCAGATGCTTTTCAAAAAAAAGCTGAAAATCTCTAAATTAAAGAATTCACAATATCTAAAGATCTTTTGACTGTAGCTTTTTGTATACTAACTCTTTTTCTGTTTTTAAATATATTTTTAGTAATTAATATTTTGTTACTTTTTTTTACTCCAATATAAACTAATCCAACTGGTTTAAGCTTTGTTCCTCCATTAGGTCCTGCAATTCCTGTAATAGAGATATTAATTTTACTTTTAGAAATCTTAGCTAAATTTTTAACCATTGCCTTACAAGTTTCTGGGCTAACAGCACCATATTTATGAATAATTTTTTTATTAATCTTCAAAATTTTAATTTTTGAATTGTTAGAATATGTAATTAATCCTATTTGGAAGTATTTAGATGCTTTAGATAATTTTGTTAAATTATTAGCTAAAAGACCTCCAGTGCAAGATTCAGCAACAGAAATAGTCAATTTCTTTTGAATTAGTTTTTTATGCAGAAGTTTAATGTTCATTAAAATTTAAGACTTATTAGATAAATTACCAACATCGTATAAAATCCAGCCATAATATCATCCATAATGATACCAAAGTAATTTTTAAAATTTTTATCAAAATAACTAACTGGGAATGGTTTAATTATGTCAAAAAATCTAAACACAAAAAAGGAAACTATGTAATAAATTTCTATCTGTAAAGATATCTGATTAGTTTGATTTAAATACAAAACTAAAATTAGAGGTATAGATTGACCCAAAACTTCATCAATTACTATTTGTCTTGGATCTTTATTCACAAATTCACTCTCACTATCTTTCACTGCATAAAAAGAGTAAAAAAATATAATAAAAAAGAAGATAATTGAAAATTTTAAATCAGAATATCCAAGATACTCATAAGCAATGTAAATAAAAATTGTTGTCACTAAAGATGCTACAGTGCCAGGAATTTTAGTTAAATATCCGTACCCAAAGAAAGTGGATATTAAAACGTTAATTTTTTTCATTGTGAAATTGAGCAAATTACCTCACAAGCAATTGCTTTTTCCTTTCCTACCAAACCTAATTTTTCAACAGTTTTACCTTTTAAATTAATTAAAGATTTATTTATACTCATGAATTCAGATAGAGATTTAGTTATTTTATCTCTATATTTAGAGACCTTGGGCTGTTCACATATCAAATTTATATCAATATTATTAATATAAAAATAATTTTTATTCATCATTTCAATTATTCTCTTAAGCATTTTAGATGATCGTATATTTTTAAATTTTTTGATGTTATCTGGAAATAAAGTTCCAATATCTTTTTTTCTCATTGCACCCAATAGAGCATCTATAACAGAATGAATTATTACATCACCATCTGAATGACCTTTTAGCCCTGAATGGAATGGTATTTTTAAACCACCTAGATATAGTTGTTTTCCTTTAATTAATCGATGAATATCAAAACCTATACCATAAAATATTTTATTCATTTTGATATCTTCTAGATAAGTAATTTTATTATTTGAATTTTCACCTCTAATAAATTTTATTTTTAAATTATTTTGAATAAATAATGTTGCTTCATCTTGAATTTTAATTTTTTGTTCTGTTGATAAACGATAAAGATCATTAAACCGAAAAGCCTGTGGTGTTTGAGTTGAAAAGGAATGATCACGATTTAAATTAAATAATTCATTTTTAATCTTATACTTTATTGAGTCTGTTGTTTTTACAGTAGGGATCGCAGCCTTATTTTTCTTAAGAGACTTTGTTAATTTTTTTAGAAGTTTTATTGAAAAATTTGGCCTTGCTGCATCATGTATTAGTACATTTGATGGTCTAAATTTTTTTATGTATTTAAGTCCTATTAAAGACGAGTCTGACCTTTCTTTCCCTCCCTTAAGAATTACTACCTCTTTAGGAAATTTTTTATTGATTTGTTTTTTATTTTTAACGACTAAAATTATTTTTTTAAATAATTTAGATAATATGGCTTTTTCAACAGAGTGTTCAAAAAGAGGCTTATTTTTATAGATAATATATTGTTTAGGTTTTTTTGCATTAAACCTTTTGCTTTGTCCTGATGCTAGTATTATAAAATAGTTATTCATTTAAATTGGTGATTTTTTATTCAAATGTCAGAATTTATTAAAAAAAACATATATTTGATAATATTATTTATTATCACATTATCGATAGGTTTTTTAACTTTTTTAACTTTCATCGATAAAGGATTTATTGAACTAAATGATCAAAATTTACAGTATTTATTAATACTCAATATCATTTTACTAATTTCTCTTTTTTTATTTATCTTTTCAGAAATTCAAAGAGCAATAAAAAATGATATTGATAAAGATGGGTTAAAATCAAATAAAAAATATATTACATATTTTGCCTTATTCACGTTAATACCCTCTATTTTAATCTCAATCTTTTCATTATTTTTATTTTCTTTTGCACTTGAAAAATATTTTGACAAAAAGGTTACAACAGTAGTTAATAATTCATACGAGCTAGCAAGAAATTATGTGGAAGAAATAAGAAATAAAATTCAATCTGATATTGTTCTTATCGCTTTTGACACTAATAAGAGTAAAAAATTTTTGAATGATAATGTTGCTGAGTATAAACGTTTTTTAAATACACAGAAAATAATAAGAGATGTGGATGAAATTCATATAATTGATGTAGATAAAAAACTCTTGTTTACAACAATAAAAAATAACCAGTTTTTTGTACCACCGGTTGATAAAGCTCTTAACCTAGTTTTAGATGATGACAGACCTTTAAAAATAATTAATGCGCAAGAAAATATATCTGCAGCAATAATGCGCCTTCAAAATTTTGATAACAGGTTTCTTTATGTTGTCAAATATTTAGATAAAGAAATTTCCAAATACTTATCCGAGTCTCAAGAAGCAATTAATTTTTATTATACTGTTGAAGAAAAAAGTACTGGAATTAAAATATCTTTCGCAATTATTTATATTATAGTTGTAAGCGTTCTATTGTTTGTATCCATATCAATAGCTATAAGATTTTCATCTAGATTTTTTAGATCTATCAACAATTTAATTTATGCCTCAACCTCAATTGGTGAAGGAAATTTTGACGCAAAAGTTCCAGAAGTAAAAACTGACAAAGATTTAGAGTTATTAAATAAAAATTTTAATCTAATGATTGATCGACTTAGAACACAACAGGAAAAGCTGATTATTAATGAAAGACATGAAGCGTGGGGCAGCTTGGCCAGAAAACTAGCTCACGAAATTAGAAATCCTCTTACACCAATTCAATTGACAATTGATAGATTAAGAGAGAAATATTCTAATTTACTAAAGGAACAGGATTCAGAAAATTTTAAAGATAATTTAAAAATAATCAATAATCAGATTAAGCAAATTGGCAATCTGGTTAATGAGTTTTCTGATTTTGCTAGAATGCCAAAGCCCACTCTTAGAGAAAACAACATTTTAACTTTACTTAAAGAAAATGTTAAATTACTTCAGGAATTAGATAACTCTATTATAATTGACTTATCCAGTAATTCAGAACAAATAATATTAAATAGTGATAAAGAACAAATAAGCAGAGTTTTTTTAAATTTAATAAAAAACTCAATTGAAAGTATTCAGCAAAAGGCAGAAAATGAAAGTAATTTCAATAAAAAAATCACTATTGAACTTATAGAGAAAGATGGCCACATTGATCTTACTATTATCGATAATGGCATTGGATTCGGAAAACTTTATGAAAATATTAAGGATATTTTAAATCCATACTTTACTACAAAAAAAAATGGTACTGGTTTAGGGTTATCAATAGTAAATAAAATTATAAATGATCATAATGGTAAAATTGAATTTATACCAAGAGAGAATGGAGCTAAAATTAAAATAAATTTTATAAAATAATATGAGTAGTGAAATTCTAATTGTTGATGATAATGCGGACATAAGAAATATCATTAATGAACTTATTCTAGACGCAGGTTATAAAACTAGATTAGCTGCAAATTATAATCAAGCCTTATCAGAGATTGATAAGAAATTGCCAGATGTTGCAATATTAGATGTTAAGTTAGATAAAGGTGATAATGATGGTATAGAACTTCTTTCTCATATTAAGTCAAAAAATAAGGATGTTCCTGTAATTATAATCTCTGGTCATGCTAATATTGAAATGGCTGTTAAGTCTTTACATAATGGTGCTTTTGAATTTATAGAAAAGCCTTTTGATCGTGAAAGATTATTAAATTTTGTTAAAAGAGCTGTTGAAAATTATAATCTTAAAAAAGAGAATAAAGAATATGAAAGTAAACTTTTTTCATCTTACAATATTATTGGCAATAGCAAAAATATAATCAATATTAAAGATCAAATCAAAAAAATATCAATTACTGAAAGCAGAGTATTTATAAATGGTCCTTCGGGATCTGGAAAAGAGTTGATTGCCAGAAAAATTCATAAGAATTCCAAAAGAAACAAAAATCCTTTTGTGATATTAAATGGTGCCCTGCTAGACTCTAATAAATATGAACTTGAGTTATTTGGTGAAGAAAAAGAAAATGGATCTATTTCATATGGAGCTTTAGAAAAAGCTAATGGTGGTACTCTTTTAGTTGATCAAGTCTCTGAAATTCCTTTAGATATACAATCAAAAATTCTTCGAGTTTTAACTGATCAAAAATTTAAACGTGTAAACGGTAGTAATGATGTAACAGTTGATGTGAGATTAGTGTGCTCATCAAGCAAAGATTTAAAAAAAGAAATTGAGATAGGTAACTTTAGAGAAGATCTTTTTCATAGAATAAATGTTTTTGAAATTAATGTTGAACCTTTAAATCAAAGAATTTCAGATATTCCATTATTAATTAATTATTTCTCAAAAAAAATATCTGAAAATTATAATATTAAAGAATTAAATATAGACGAGAATAACAGTTATATTTTAAATCATAATTGGCATGGCAATGTAAGAGAGCTTAGAAATTTAATTGAAAGAATAGCGATACTACAACCGGATACAAAAGACAAAATTTCGAATATCATTAAAGAGTCTTTGAAAAATAATAATTTTGATGATCAAATTGCTGAAAATAGCCTATCTGTGCCATTAAAAGAAGCTAGAGAAAAGTTTGAAAAAGAGTATTTAACTATCCAACTAAAAAAATTTAATGGAAATATTTCAAAAACAGCAAACTTTGTTGGTATGGAACGAAGTGCCTTACATAGAAAACTTAAAGGTTTAGGAATTAAAGAATTTAATTAATGAACATTATTATTTGTGGCGCTGGAAGAGTGGGTTTTACTATTGCTAAACAATTGAGTGAACAAGGTCATTCTATAACTGTAATTGATACATCTAGTGAAGATATCCAAAAAATAGACGACGCTTTAGATGTAAAAGCAATTGTCGGTAAGGCAACTTATCCAACTATACTTGAAAAAGCGAATGCAGCTGAAACAGATATGATCATCGCTGTTACTAGAAACGATGAAATTAATATGGTTATATGTCAAATAGCTTTTTCCATATTTAATATTCCAAAAAAAATTGCAAGAATAAGATCACAGGATTATTTAAATCCTAAGTTTACTACAGTTTATAATAAAGAAAATTTACCAATTGATGTAATTATTTCCCCAGAACTTGAAATTGCAAAATCAATTAAAAGAAAGTTAGAAGCACCGGGAGCTTTAGATAGTGTTCCATTTGCAGATAATAAAATACGATTACTAGAAATTCTTATAAATGACGGCTGTAGCTTGATTAATATAAAGCTTAAAGATCTAACAAAAAAATATCCCAATTTAGATGCAAATGTAATTGGAATTATTAGAGACGATAAGTTTTTA
>CABYBM010000013.1 GCA_902517175.1 uncultured Pelagibacteraceae bacterium
ATTACTGTATAAAAAGGCGCTATGAAATTAGTAAAAGATACAGACAATAAAGTTATTGAAAAAAGAGAAGTTACCGACAAAGAAGCTGAACAGGCTTTCAAAACTATTCTAACTTGGTTGGGAGAAGATCCTAACAGAGAAGGACTTTTAGAAACTCCAAAAAGAGTAATGAAGGCATACAAAGAATATTTTGGTGGGTACAAAGTTGATCCAAATAAAATTTTAGATAAAACTTTTGGAGATGTAGATGGATATGACGACATGGTTATTCAAAAGAATATTTCAGTTCAAAGTCATTGCGAACATCATATGGCTCCAATTATTGGAAAAGCTCACGTAGCTTATATTCCAAAAGAAAGAGTTGTAGGATTAAGTAAACTTGCAAGAGTTGTAGAGGTATTTTCAAAAAGATTACAAACGCAAGAAAGATTAACAATGCAAATAGCTAAGACTTTAATGGAGTCTTTAGATGCAAAAGGTGTAGCTGTAACAATAGACTCTACTCACCAATGTATGACTATGAGAGGAATAAAAAAAGAACAAGCAACAACTGTAACAAATTATTACCTAGGCCAATTTAAAGAAGACCTAAGTTATCAAAATAGATATTTAAGATTTATAAGTATACCAAAAGATTAAAGTGTCTAATCAGTTCAAAGCATTAATCGTAAATCAAGAGGGTGAAGATTTTACGAGAGAAGTTAAATCAATTGATAAAAGTTTTTTAAAACACGGTGATGTAACCGTTCAAGTAGATTACTCAGATTTAAATTTTAAAGATGGAATGATTCTAAAGAATGGTGGAAGATTAGTAAAAGAATTTCCTCACATTCCAGGAATAGATTTTGCAGGAAAAGTTTTAGAAAGTGAAAACCCCAAGTTTAAAGAGGGCGATGAAGTAATTTTAACAGGCTTTAGAGTAGGTGAAATTTTCTACGGTGGATATTCGCAAATAGCAAAAGTAAATGCAGATTTTTTGGTAAAAAAACCTGACAACTTAACAACCAAGCAAGCAATGATTTTAGGAACAGCAGGCTTCACTTCATTAATGAGTACTTTTGCAATTCAAGCAAGGGAAAGTATTTTATTAGGTGAAAAAGTTAACGATGTATTAGTAACTGGTGCTACTGGAGGAGTAGGAAGTGTAGCAATTATGGCATTAACAAAACTAGGTTACAACGTGACTGCAGTTACAGGAAAAGATTCTAAGTCAGATTATTTAAAATCTTTAGGTGCTAAAAACATTGTAAATAGAGCTGAATTTGACAAAGATCCAAGACTTATAGACAAAGGATTGTGGGACGGAGTAGTAGATACTGTTGGTGGAAAAATTTTGGCAAATGCAATTGTTCAAACTAAACCTAATGGAATTGTAGCAGTTTGTGGCAATGCAAATAACAACGAGTTAAATACAAGTGTTATTCCATTCATGTTAAGAGGTATTAAGCTTTGGGGTATGGACTCTGCTAATTGTAGTATCAAGAGAAGAGAATTTATTTGGGGTGAGGCTTCAAATTTAATTAATTTTGATTTGTTAGAAAAATCAATCTTAACCGTAGGTCTAGAAGAATTGTTAGAAACTTATCCAAAAATTTTAAAAGGTGAGATTTCTGGAAGAGTATTAGTAGATTTAAATAAATAATGGATTGGGATAAATTAAAAATTTTTCATGCAGTTGCTGAAGCTGGTAGCTTCACAAACGCTACTGTTAACTTAAATCTAAGTCAATCTGCAATAAGCAGACAAATACAATCTCTAGAACAGGATTTAAAAGTTCAATTATTTGAGAGACATGCTAGAGGACTAACTCTTACTGAAAATGGGGAATATGTTTTTAAAACCGCTCATGAAGTAATTAGTAAACTTAAAGAGGTTGAAACATCATTAGGAGATCAAAAAAATAAACCTACTGGTAAATTAACTATCACTACTGTAAGAAGTTTTGGAACTCATTGGTTAACGCCAAGAATTCAGGAATTTATGACCCTGAACCCTGAAATAGAAATAGAATTAGTTTTTGATGATAAAGAATTAGATTTAAGTACTCGACAAGCTGATATTGGAATTTTTATGAGAAGACCTAAGCAACTTAACTATATTCAAAAAAAGTTAGTTGATATTAAGTATTATATTTATGGATCAAATAAATACTTAGAAAAATATGGTATGCCAAAAACTGTAAATGATTTAAATAAACATAAATTTATTTCATTTGGAAAAGGTGCACCATCACCAGTTTATAATCCTGATTGGGCTTTAAAGACAGGTATGCACGATGGAAAAAAAAGAAAATCTGTTATGAAGGTTAATAGTGTTAGTGGATTACTATATGGTGTCGAGTCTGGTGTGGGGCTAGCTGCACTTCCTGAATATTTAGTATCAAGTTCAAGCAATATTATAAAAGTACTACCTAAAGTAGAGGGACCAATTACAGAGGCGCATTTCGTTTATCCTCAATCCCTAAAAAATACTGCTAGAGTTCAAGCTTTTAGGAATTTCTTATTCAGTAAGATTGGTGACTGGAAATAATCCTTAAAAGATAAATATTTTCCTCTAATCTCGAAAAATCATTGAAAACTGCGACATAATATGCGATTGATAATCATTCGCATTGCGAATAATTCTCATTCGCAAATAAAAATAAACACAAAGGAAGACATGAGAAAAATATCAATTTTAGCATTAATATTTTCTGTATTTGCATCATCTTTCGCGATTGCAAATGAAGTTAATATATTTAATGCAAGACACTATAAAGCCGATGCGGATCTTTATGGAAAGTTTACTAAAGCAACAGGGATTAAAGTAAATTTAATTAACGGTAAGTCAGGTGCTTTAGAAAAAAGAATCATTAGCGAAGGTGCAAATTCATCAGCTGACTTATACATCACGGCTGATGCTGGAAGATGTGGTGCTATGGATGCAAAAGGTCATCTTCAACGTGGCTTATCATCTGAAGCAATAAGAGCTGCTGTTCCAAAAAGCTTTAGAACAAATAAATGGGTTGGAATAGCAAAAAGAGCTAGAATAATTTATTATTCACCTGAAAGAGTTACTGGTGCTGAATTATCTGGAATGTCTTATGAAGGTCTAGCTGATCCTAAATGGAAAGGTAGATTAGTAATAAGAAAATCTAGTAATATTTATAATAAATCTCTTGTAGCTTCATTAATTGAAAATAATGGAAAAAAAGCTACAGCTGAGTGGGCAAAAGGAGTTGTTGCTAATATGGCTAGAGACTCTAAAGGAAATGATAGAGCTCAGATAATGGCAGTAGCAGCAGGAGAAGCTGATATTGCAGTAGCTAACACTTATTATTTAGCTCTAATGTTATCTGGTAAAAAAGGTGCAGAGCAACAAGAAGCAGCTAAAAAAGTAAAAGCTTTCTTTCCTAATCAAAATGGTAGAGGAACGCATATGAATGTTAGTTGTGCAGCCCTAGTTAAAGGAGCACCTAATAAAGATAATGCAATTAAACTTGTAGAGTTTTTATTAACTCCAGAGTCTCAAGAGCACTTTACTAACAACACATTTGAGTTTCCAATGATTGAAGGTGTTTCACCAAGTCCATTAGTAGTAAATAACTTAGGATTAGATTTTCAACAAGATATGAAAACTAAACTAGCTTCTTATGGAAAAAATCAAGCAGCAGCATTAGAAGTAATGACTGCAGCAGGATGGAAATAAGAATAAGTGAAAAAGAATTTATTTAATTTTGATTTAGATAATTCTTCTGAAACGAGCGGTTCACTAGTGGGTCAGATAACATGTGAACCCTGCTCGTCAGAGTGTGAAAAAATCAAAAAAAAAATAAATAATAGAAAGTTATCAGATATTAAAGATGACGAGGTCATTTCAGTCCTCACCCCTTTTGAATATTGACATAATTTTTCTTTTTAATGATTGTGCCCATTACTAATACAAGGATTTTTACCCTTTCCTAAATTAGTTTTGGGCATAAAAACAATTTTATATTATAAACCAGATATGTTTAAGAGTTTAAATATTTGGTTCATATCTTCACTGTTAGTATCTTTATGTGTGCTAATACCAATAGCTACAGTTTTTTATAGTTTTTTTGAGGATACATCTAATTATTTTAGTATTTTAAAAGAGACTTTTCTTCTTGAATACATTTTTAATTCTTTTACTCTATTAATTTGTGTTTTAATCCTAACTTTTATATTTGGGACTAGTGCAGCTTATTTAGTTTCATTTTATAAATTTCCACTTAGTAATTTTTTTAAATGGGCCCTGATTTTATCTTTCGCTGTACCTCCTTATATCTATGCTTATTCATTAACAGCTTTTTTTGAGAATTATGGAACATTATATTCTATTTTAAAAAATTTATTTGGACCAGGAAATTACAACCAGCATATTCCAAAATTTGATGGTTTGTTTGGAGCTGTTCTTTCACTGTCTTTTTCTTTATTTGCCTATGTATATATTCTAGCAAGAGCATCATTTCTTTACCAATCTCAAAACTTAATTGATTTAGGAAGAAGTTTAGGATTTTCAAAATTAAAATCTTTTTACTCTTTAATTTTACCAGCGGCTAGACCTGCAATAGTGGCTGGTTTGTCTCTTGTAGCGATGGAAACTTTGGCAGAATTTGGGGCCGTTGATTTTTTTTCGATCAACACTTTAACAACAGGAATTTATAATTCATGGATAGCATTTGATGATTTAGCTTTTTCAAATAGGATATCTTTCTTTCTTTTAATATTTATATTTGCACTTTTTATTTTAGAAAATTTATCTAGAAAAAAAGCAAAATACCACTCTAATTCAAAAGGTGGCTTTAAACAGAAAGAAAAAATACAACTTTCAGGACTAAAAGCTTTTAATGCATTTTTTATTTGTTTTATTTTATTTTTTTTGAGTTTTTTATTTCCTTTGAGTCAAATGTTATATTGGACTATAAAATTTCCTGAAAATTTTTTTGATCTTCAAGTTGTTACTCTAACTTTAAATACAATTTATTTAGTATTTCTATCAAGCTCAGCTTTAATAATTTTTTCTCTTATCTCAAATTATGGAAACCGAGTGTCAAAAAATAAAGTATTAAATATTTTATCTACTCTATCTATTTCTGGTTACGCAATACCAGGTGTTATTTTAGCAGTAGCCTTTATAACTTTTATAGCCTGGTTTGATGAAAATATTATTCAATCTTTAGGATTTTTATCTATTAAAAAAATGTTTATAGGCTCAGTTCTTGGTCTAGTCCTGGTATATTTTGTAAGATTTTATTCTTTAGCCTTTAATGGAATTAAGTCTGGATATGAAAAAATTAATATTTCTGTTGATGAAAGCTCATATCTTCTTGGATATTCAAAGCAAAAAACTTTTACAAATATTCATGTTCCTTATTTAAGAAATTCACTTTTATTTGTTGTAATACTTATATCTCTTGAGATTATAAGAGAGCTACCAATTACTTTGATTTTAAGACCTTTTAATTTTGAAACATTCGCAACAACTGCATATATTTCTGCGTCAGAAGATCTATTAGAGGCCGCTGCAGTACCGTCTTTATTTTTAATTTTAATTGCAACTGTATTTATTATGCTTACATCTAAGTATATTTTGAGAGAAAAATGAGTAAAAACTTTTTAGAAATTAAAAACGTTGACTTTGCTATAGGTGGCAAAACTAAGGTTAAGAATGCCTCTTTTAACATTGAAAACGAGGGCGAAACTTTATGTATTCTTGGTCCATCAGGTATTGGGAAAACAACTATACTTAGAACAATAGCTGGATTAGAAAAAATTGATAAAGGCTCAATTATATTAAATGGAAAACTTCTTTCTTCAAAAAAAGAAAATATCGAACCTGAGCATAGAAATATATCTTTAGCTTTTCAAGATAACAGTCTATTTCCTCATTACACAGTAGAAAAAAATATATTGCTAGGTTTAGAGAAAAATAATGCAAAAAAAAGAAAGAAGATAAGCTTTAAAGAAGTAATAGAATTCCTAGATATCTCAAAAATATTATCTAAATATCCACATGAAATAAGCGCAGGTGAAGCACAAAGAGCTTCTCTTGCAAGATCTCTATTAACTCAACCTGACCTTTTGTTATTAGATGAGCCGCTGTCAAATGTTGATCAAAGTTTTAAAGAGGAAATTCAAGTAAGATTAAAAAAAGTATTAAGCAGATTGAAAATTACAACGATAATAGTTACTCATGATTCCTATGAAGCTTTTTATTTAGGAAATAAATGTGCAATTATTTTAGATGGTCAAATCAAACAGTTTGATGATCCTTACAATGTTTATCATTTCCCAAACTCCGTTGAGGTAGTAAATTTTTTGAATAGAGGAATATTAATTCCAGCAAGGGTGACAGGAGAAAATTCATTAGAAAATAAAGATTTAGGAACAATTAAAGGTAATTTTATAAAACACTATCCCAAAGGGTCTAATGTTCAATTACTATTACAACCAGAAGATCTTGAACATGATGATCAAAGCAATTTAAAGTTAGAAGTCGTTGACAGAAAATTTAGAGGCACAAATTTTATTTATACTTTAAAAACTAATAGCGATTTATTGATCCCTGTTTTTGTTCATTCTCATCATATTCATCAGCATGAGGTGGATGAAAAATTTGGTATTAAAAGACCAATTAATATTGATCATATAGTTTGTTTTTAATACAAACAAAATAAATGCTTTCAAAAAAAGAATTATTTTCAAGAGGTATGTTCGATATTGCTCCTCATATGCTTTCAGTAATTCCTTTTGGAATAATTTGTGGAGCAATTGGTGTAGACCTTGGTTTTAATCCATATTTAGTTTACGCTATGTCTATCATTATATTTGGAGGAGCATCACAAATAGTATTTTTGCAATTATTATCAGGCGGTGCTTCATCTTTGGTAGCCGTTACGTCAGTAGGTGTAATAAATTCAAGACATTTGTTATATGGAGCTGTTTTATCCGAGTATTTAGAAAAATTATCTTTTATTAGGAAGCTATTAATTTCTTATGTTGTAGTTGACCAAGGATTTGCTGAGTCTAATAAATTTTTTAAAAAAAATAAAACAGAACAATTTTTACATTATCACTTACTGGGTACAGGAATTACAATGTGGGTTTGCTGGCAAATAGCAACACTTTCAGGGATAATATTAGGTTCATTTGTTCCAGAAGAGCTTGGATTAAAATTTGCAATTCCCTTAACTTTTATAGCAATTGTTGTTCAAGATCTAAAAAAAATTGATCACGTAATTGTAATGCTTGTGTGTGGTATTAGTTCTTTATTATTTTTTGAAGCACCGTTTAAATCCTATATTCTTATTTCACCTGTTATCGCTTTATTCGTTGCAGCTTTATTATTGAGGTTAAAAAAATGACTTGGCTATCAATTACAATTGCAGGAATATTAACTTATTTCACTAGAATGACTATGATTGCTCTAGTTAGAAGAGATCTCCTTGGCGAAAAAATTAAAGCTGTATTAGCTTATGTTCCATCTGCAGTATTTCCTGCAATTATATTTCCTGCAATTTTTATTAATGATTATGGAGCTTATATAGAAATGAGTGATCCTAAAATATTTGGAGCTTTAGTTGCAATTATTGTTGGTTATTTTTCAAGAAATGTTATTGCAACTATATTTTCCGGTCTGCTATCTTATTGGATTATCATATTTGTTTTTTTATCATAACTAATCTCAATCTCTTAACCCCAGTTAACGCATAGCTGTTTTGATCAAATATAGTTATTTAAAATCTCTGTTAACTATATAAGTGAATTAATTAATTAAAGAATTCATATTTATTTTTGATTAATTATCTCTCTTGTTATTTATAACTTATGCCTCTTTCTAAAAGGGGCATAACTAAATATTTCCTAGTTTAAGATTTCTAGAAATATTATGATCAATCATCTTTGGTTTTGATAAATTTAAATTAGACATAATTTCAATATATTGATCTGCATTTTCTACTTGAAGTCTTGGGTTGTGCTCTTTTTCTTTGCCAATAGTACTTGATTTTTTTCCATTATAATCATGACCAGGGTAAAGAATTGTTTCCTCAGGTAATTTTAATAATTTGTGAAAAAGAGAATGATAAGCATCCTTAGAGCTACCATTTTGAAAATCAGTTCTCCCAGTCCCATTAATTAAAAGAGTATCGCCAGAGAATAAATAGTTATCCATTAAAAAACTGTAACTATCTGAAGTATGACCGGGGGTAAACATTGCTCTGATTTTTAATTGGTCTATTTCAATTATTTCATCATCTTTAAGTTTAATGTCTACAGTTTCAGCAGGAGAATTTTCTCCCATAATTGTAGTACAATTTGTATCAATTTTTAATTTTGAGGCACCAGTAACGTGATCAGCATGAATATGAGTATCAATTACTTTCACTAGTTTTAAATCGAGTTCTTTTAAATGACTTATATATTCATCAACATTTTCTAAAACTGGATCTATAATGATCGCTTCGCGACCTTTTGCCGAAGCTACTAGGTAGGTATAAGTTGAAGATTTTTTGTCAAACAGTTGTTTAAAAATCATTTTTTATTATTATCAAATAATTATGATTAGCTCCACATTTCATTGGGCGTGTAAACACACGTGGAAAAGAAGTGCAAAAAATACTGGTTGGTGTTTGTTAGGTTGTGCTATTGGTGATTTTGGAACTATATTATTTTTTCAATTGACCAAAATACCTTTTCCAATTCTAGGTATAATGATTTTAGCTATTATAAATGGATTAATTACAAGCATAATATTAGAGACTATAATTTTAATACGTCAAGGTTTCTCATTTAATGGAGCAGTAAAGACAGCATCAGGAATGAGTTTAATTTCAATGCTTAGTATGGAAATTATGATGAATTCAACAGATTATATTTTAACTGGTGGTGCAATTCTAACTTGGTGGGTTGTACCTATTATGCTGATTGTAGGTTTTTTAACTCCATGGCCATATAATTACTGGAGATTAAAAAAGTTTGGAATTAACTGCCACTAAATACTTTAGAGAATTTTTTTCAATAAATTTTCATTAAAAAATAGCTTATGAATTATTACAGCAAAAATATGAAGCGCAATTAAAGCTATAATTGTGTAATTAGAGAATATATGAATATTATAAAATTGATCAGCTAATACAAAGTTATCTTGAATTTTAATTTCTTTGAAAAATATCACCAATGTTTCACCATTAAATAACTTTTTTAAAATACCTGAAATGGTTATTGATAAAATTGCCACATATAAAAGAATATGATTTAATTTAGCTATAAATTTTTGACCTTTAAAAATGCTTGGATCTAATTTTGGTGTGGGGTTAAAAATTTTGTTCAGTAATCTAATAATAACTAAGTAAAATACTGATAGTCCGATTATAATATGAATGTTTTCTATACTTAATCTTTCTTCCCCAAAATCAAGATCAACTAAATAAAAACCAAGAGGAATTTGGATTAGTAATAATATTGCACTAAGCCAATGTAACAGCTTTGAAATAATACCATACTCTGTTAAGGTATTTTTAACATGCATCCTTTAGTAAAACATATAACTAGTTGCTTTGGTATAGTTTTGTTGTCTCTTTTTTTCATAGTAGTTGGAACTAAAAGTATTGCTGATCAGTCTGTAGAAGAAATCATTAAAGGAAGAAAAGCCCTTTTTAGTAAGAATTACAGTACAGCAAAGCGAGTTCAAGCCTTATCTTCTAATGGAGACTTTGATAAAGCAAAAGAATTAATGATTGAAATGAGTGAAAATTATAAAACATTACTAGGACTATTTCCTGAAAATACTAAAGAAGGATTTAAGACAGAGTCTTTACCTTTAATTTGGCAGGAGAAAGATGCTTTTAATGCTTTGATGCAAAAATCATCAGATAATATGATAAAACTTGTTTCAGTTATTGAAGATAGTGATGATATTCGAGGTACTCTTCAAGAATTTATGTGGAACAGCTGTAAAGCATGTCACAGCAAATACCGAATGCCACATTAAATAATTTAACTTATCAAGCAGTGATTCCACAAAAAGTAACAGACCACTTAGAGGAATATATTAGTCAGGAAATCTACGTTCAAATAGCTGTAATTAAAGGCAAAGAAAAAGTTTCAACAGAGGTAGCTATAAATAAATATTTTAGTAGCAATCATTTTAGAGATTTGGCGGAAGGAAGACCTTATGATCATTTTATTGAGGGATTAATGGATAAATGTCTTGGAAAATTAAAGAATTCGCCAATGAGAAATAAGCAAACAGATGATCCAACAATAATTGAACTACAAAATAAATTAAACAAATTAAGCAGTGAGGAATTGGATAATACTTATTGGGAAATAGAAACTGGTGAATTTTTTACAGGAGAACAAATTAAAGAATTAGAGGAAATGCGTAATAATTTAATTTCTAAATTAATAATTAAAGAAAATTCAAAAAAAGACTCTGTATTAAAGATAATTACGGGTTTTTGTAAAACATATGAAAAATTATGTCAAAAAAAGTATCCAGAAGCACCACTACCACTAGAAATTTTAAAATCTGTTAATTAAATTTTAAGGGTTCGCTCTTTAAGAAATTACCTAAAGAGCTCCCTTATATTGCCATTTTGGCATTTAAATCCAAAAGGATTTTATTTTTTGTTTGTTTTTGAAATATAAAGCTATTCAGCTAAGTGTCAGGTGGTGATAGTTTTAACATAATAACCTCCTTATAAAAAAAGTTAATTATAATTATAATAATTTCAATTAATTTATTTTAATTTTAATAAAATATATTTCTTGAATACAACCTACTGCTTTAGTAGATTCCCGGTATCTCAAATCAATCTTTAAATTATTTTTTATTTATCAATTCGCTAATAAAATTTTCCCCATATCCTTGATCTACTGCTTTTTGGAAATAATTTTTATTTACTTCAGCAACTTTTTCAGCTTCTGGAAAATCTTTTAAGAGATCTTGTATATAAGTTAAATCTTTTACTGAATTACTAGCTGTAAATTTAAATCCTGTAAAATCACCTTTTAATAAATTATCAAATACTCGGTTTAATGCTGCTGAATTTCCAGATCCAAGCTTTGCTACATCAAATACTTTTTTTAAATCCAAACCTAATTCTTTAGCACCTATAGCTAAATGATTTACTAATGCGCCATTACCTAAAGTTAAAAAATTGTTTAAAAGTTTTGATTTAGCTCCCATGCCAACTTCTCCAAAATAAAAGTATTCTTTACAAAAACATTTTAAATAAGGTTCAGCTTTTTTAAAATTCTCCTTAGAGGCACCAACAATCCCACCTAAAACACCTTCTTCTGCCTGTACAGGACCACCCATTACAGGACATTCCACATAGCTAATATTATTTTTTTTATAAATAGTATCAGTTTCAATAGAACCTGATTTGTTATGAGTGGTAATATCAATAACTACTGCTTTATCATTTAATATTTTAGATATTTGTTCAGAAATTGATTTTGCAATTGGTGTGTTGGTAACACACATAAATAGAGCGTCTAAATTCTTATTAGCAAAATCCTCAAAAGAATTAACTTCTTCAGCTCCTTCTTTGACTATCTTTTCAATGGGTTTTCTATTTTTGTTAGCTATTACAAAAAGTTTATTGTTATTTTTAAGAATATTTTTAGCTATTCCATAACCCATATATCCAACACCAATAAATCCAACATTTTTCATAAGTATCCTTAATTTAAGTTGTTTTCCCCTCTGTTCTAATAAACATTATACCAAAAATTATAATTCCTATAACACCTATAATTTTATTATAATCAAATGGCACACCAAAAATTATGAAGTTTATAATTGTTGACCAGACTAATTGAGAATATTGGAAGTTAGTTACAAATGACAAATTTGAAAGCTGTATTGCATAAATAATTAAAGAATGACTAACAAATCCAGCAACACCAAGAAGTGTTAAATAAAGCCAATAAATATTTTTTTCTAAAGGAACCCAATTAAAAAATATAAATACACTAAAAATGATTGCTCCTAATATTGAGGTATAAAAAATTGCAGCAAATGGATCATTATCTCCTGAAACAACTTTTGTAAAAAATTGATAAAGAGCCCAACAAATTGGAGGAACAATAGGGAATATCAAATCTGGTGTAAATATTCTCATACTTGGTCCCAACGAGTAAATAATTGAACCAAAACTTAGAAGCATTAAAGCAATTCCTTTTGGAGTTAAAATATCTTTTAAAAAATAAGCTGAAAGTAAAGAGACTATTAATGGTGCTGTAAAGAAAACAACATAAATATCAACTAAGTCAAATTTTTGTAATGAGTAGAACATAAATGTTGTAGCAGTAACCATTAAAGTTGATCTAATTATTTGAACTTTAAAATTTTTCTTTAAATTAACTTTCGGTTTAAAAATTAGAAAAAATATAATTAGAGAAATTAGATGAAAGAAAAACCTTCCCCAAATTGCTTGAGTGACAGGCATTACTGTTCCTAAGTATTTTGCGGTTGAGTCCATGCAAACAAACATGAAAAAACCACCAGCAGCTAATAAGATTACATTTAATAATGAAGTATGTTGTGGCACTGTGAGACTTAAAATTACATTACAACGCCTACTTGCCAAGGATTAAACTCCTCGTCACCGTAGCCATTGATCTCACTTTTCGATTTATTTCCTGATGCTGTGTTAACTACTAATTCAAATATATTTTGACCAACCTCTTCTACTTTTTCTTTACCTTCTGCAATAGTTCCACAATTTATATCCATGTCTTCTGACATTTTTTCATACATAGCAGAATTAGTTGAAAGCTTCAGACTTGGAACAGGCTTGCACCCAAAACAAGATCCACGACCTGTAGTAAAACAAATAACATTTGCTCCAGATGCAACTTGTCCTGTTACAGATACTGGATCATAACCAGGTGAGTCCATAAAATTAAATCCTTTATTTTTTAACGGTTCAGCATATTGCAAAACATCTTGAAGTATAGAATTTCCACCTTTAGCAACTGCTCCTAATGATTTTTCTAGTATAGTTGTAAGACCACCTCTTTTGTTACCTGGTGCAGGGTTGTTATCCATTGAGCTGTTATTGATTGAAGTATAATGTTTCCACCATTCCAGTCTTTTAATTAGTTTATCTGCAGTTTCTTGTGAATTAGCTCTATTAATTAATAAGTGTTCTGCACCGTAAATTTCTGGAGTTTCAGATAAAATTGAACTTCCTCCTTTTTTAACCAAAAGATCTGCAGCAATTCCTAATGCTGGATTAGCAGTTATCCCTGAATATCCATCGGAACCTCCACACTGTAAAGCAAGTGTTAAATGGCCAACAGATTGAGAAGATCGCTCAACATTATTTGCTTCTGTTAATAGATTCTTTATTTGAGATAATACTTTATCTACAATTTTTTTTGTTCCACCTTCATCCTGAATAGTAAGAAAATGGATTCTGTTATGTTTTTTTAAAGACTCGTCAAACAAACTAATTTGCGCACATTCACAACCCAAACCTATAACAAATACATGTGAAAAATTTGGGTGATTTTTAAATCCATCTATAGTTCTTTGGAACATTTGCATTCCTTCACTTTCAGTATTCATTCCACATCCTGTAGAGTGAGTAATTGGTACTATCCCATCAATATTTGGATAATCTTTTAAAATATTAGAGTATTTTATTTTTTCGACAATCATCTTTGTTACAGTGGCTGAGCAATTAACAGTGCTTACTATTCCAATATAATTTCTTGTAGCTACTTGTCCATTATCTCTTAAAATACCATTGAAGAATGTATCAGTTTTTTCATCCACAATATGTTTCTTGTCTGTAACTTTAAAATCTCTTTTGAATTCTCTAAATTCTAAATTATGTGAGTGTACATGTTGTCCAGGTTTAATATCGTCTAATGCAAAACCGATAATTTGATCATATTTTATTATAGGATCGCCTTTTTTAATAGTTTTTAAACAGACTTTATGACCAAAAGGTATTGGATCAACAGTACTGATTTCATGACCTTCAATTTTAGTTTTTTCAGGAATGATAAATTGACTTACGCCAACATTGTCATTCTGATTTAAAACTATTAGATTGTTCATTAAATTATTATATAACTATTATTTTAAACAGACCATTATAAATATTATGCCAAAAAAAAGGAAAAAGAGTTTCAGAAGTCATCATTGGTTTAATAATCCAAAAAATCCAGATATGACTGCTCTTTATTTAGAGCGTTATTTAAATTATGGACTTACTAGAAAAGAATTACAATCTGGAAATCCTATAATTGGAATTGCGCAATCAGGCAGTGATCTTTCCCCCTGTAATCGACATTTTTTATCTTTAAGTAAAAGGATTAAAGATGGAATAAGGAGAGCAGGCGGTATTCCTATGGAATTTCCAACACATCCAATTCAAGAAACAGGCAAAAGACCAACAGCTATGCTAGACCGAAATCTGTCATATTTATCTTTAGTAGAAGTTTTGTATGGTTATCCAATTGATGGAGTAATATTAACAACTGGATGTGATAAAACCACTCCAGCTGCATTAATGGCTGCAGCGACCGTCAATATTCCTGCAATCGTTTTATCTGGCGGCCCGATGTTAGATGGAGTTTATAAAGGAAAATTAGCTGGCTCAGGAATGGTAGTCTGGGAAGCTAGAAAATTATTGGCTAAAGGAGAAATAAAATATGAAGAGTTTATGGATATGGTTTCATCATCCTCACCAAGTGCTGGGCATTGTAATACAATGGGAACAGCATCCTCTATGAATTCAGTAGCCGAGGCATTAGGAATGTCTTTACCTGGTGGAGCAGTCACTCCTGCGCCTTATAGAGAAAGAGAACAAATCTCTTACGAAACTGGAAAACGAATTGTAGGAATGGTTCATGAAAATTTAATTCCTTCAAAAATTATGACCCGTAAAGCATTTGAAAATGCTGTTGTAGTTGCAAGTGCCATAGGTGGATCAAGTAACTGCACAACTCACTTGAGTGCAATCGCAAAACATATGGGAATTAAATTTGATCTTTCTGATTGGCAAAAACTAGGACACGATATTCCTTTGTTAGTTAATTGTCAGCCTGCAGGAGAATATTTAATGGAAAGCTTTCACAGAGCTGGGGCAATTCCTGCAGTGATGAAAGAATTAATTAAAAATAAAAAACTTCATACGAACATAAAGACTGTTACAGGAAAAACAGTTAAAGCTAATTTAAGAAAAAAAATTGATGTAGATAATAATGTTATTAAATCATTTAAAAATTCATTAGCAGAAAAAGCAGGTTTTTTAGTAATGAAAAGTAATTTTTTCTCATCAGCAATTATGAAAACCTCAGTAATAAGTAAAGAATTTAAAGAAAGATACTTATCTAACCCTAAACACCCAAATGTATTTAATGGAAAAGCTGTAGTTTTTGAAGGACCAGAGGATTATCATAAGAGATTAAATAGTAAGAAATTAAAAATTGACGAAAATTCAATATTAATTGTTAGAGGCTGTGGGCCAGTTGGTTACCCTGGGTCTGCTGAGGTTGTTAATATGCAGCCACCTGACAGATTGTTAAAAAAAGGTATAAGTCATTTACCAACACTAGGAGATGGTAGACAGAGTGGTACTTCAGAAAGCCCTTCAATACTTCATGTTTCTCCAGAGTCAGCCGTAGGTGGAGATCTAGGAATTGTTAAAACTGGCGATAAAATGACTATAGACTTAAACAAAAGAAGGGTTGATTTATTAATTTCTAAATCAGAATTTAAAAAAAGGAGAAAAAATAAAAAGTTATTTAAGCCAAATAACCAAACTCCTTGGCAAGAGATTTTCAGAAATACTGTGGGACAGCTTGAAGATGGAGCATGTATTAATTCTCGAGGCAAATATTTAGATGTATCACACACCAAAGGTTTACCAAGAGATTCTCATTAATATATGCCAAAAATATTAGTTTCGAGAAAAATTTCTGATTTAGCAGAGGAAAAACTTAAAAAAGACTTTGATGTAACGCTTAATCTTAAAGATGAGCCTATTCCAGAAAGTGAATTGATAAAAATTATTAACGAGTATGATGGAATGATTTCAACAGGTTTTGATAAAATTGGGGAAAACTTTTTCAATAATTTAAATGGAAAATTAAAAATTATAGCTCAAGTAGGTGTTGGTTATGATAATATTTTTATAAAAGCTGCAGAACAAAAAAAAATTAAAGTAACAAATACACCAAATGTTCTTAATGAGGCAGTTGCAGAAACAACTATTCTTTTGATATTAGCAGCATCTAGAAGAGTAGGAGAAGCATACAATTTAGTCAGAACAGATAATTGGAAAAATCAAAAACCAGATCTTACTAAATTTATGATTGGTAACTCCGTAACTGGTAAAACTCTTGGAATTATTGGAATGGGGAGAATAGGACGAATAGCAGCAAAAAGTGCCAAAGCATTTGGAATGAAAATTATCTATTACAATAGAAATAAACTGTCTGAGGAGTTAGAAGACGGTGCTAAATATTATTCAGATTTAAATTCAATGTTACCTGAGTGTGATTTTGTCAGTATTCACACACCAGCTACACCAGATACAAAGCATATTCTAAACACCTCAACAATAAGTTTATTACCCAGACATGCTGTGGTTATTAATACTTCAAGAGGATCAACTATTGATGATGATGCTTTAATAGATGCATTAGAAAATAAAAAAATTTATGGAGCAGGACTTGATGTTTTTAATAACGAGCCAAATTTAGATAAAAGATATACAAATTTGAATAATTGTTTTGTACTACCTCATATTGGTAGCGCCACACATGAGACTAGATTAGCCATGAGCATGATGGCTGTAGATAACATTTATTGTTTCTTTAATAATAAACCCTTAATTTCTGAAGTAATTTAACACAACTCAAAGTTGAAGTTTAAAAAATATATATAATTTCTATACACAAATTAAATGCGCACATGTTGAAAACTAATTTCTTTTGTGTTTAAATTTATAAAAAAACATAAACGAGAGGAAGATAATGTTTAAATTAATATCAAAAACTATAGCTGCTATAGCTATTGTTTCAGTTGCTTTATTTGGCTCTGCAAATGCAAAGACTTTAAAGATTGAAACACACTTTACTGCTAGCTCACCAAATGGTGAAGTTGCAGCTCAATTTGCAAAAAACGTAGAAATGTTTTCTGGTGGAAGCTTAAAAGTAGAAATGTTCTATTCATCTTCTGTAACAGGAAAATCTGCTGAGGTATTTAACTCTGCTCAAACTGGAATTATCGACTGTGATATGACTGGTGCTGGTTACCAAACTGGTAAAAACGCAGCGTTTCAATTCGCAGGTGATGTAATGGGCGGATATGATAACCCATATCAACAATATGACTTCTTAAAGTTCCCTGGAGCTCAAGAAGCTGTGGATGCACTTTATAATAAATATGGAATGACTTTAATTGGTTGGTGGATACCAGGACATGAGTCTCTAATATCTAGTAAACCAATTCCAGATGTTGCATCTATCAAAGACTTTAAATTTAGATCACCTCCAGGTATGGAAAGTATGATCTTTACAGCATTAGGTGCTAAGCCAATCGTAATGGATTTTGGTGAAGTTCCAACAGCCTTACAAACAGGTCTAATTGATGGTGCTGACTATTCATCTTTAGCAACTAACTATGCAGGTGGACACTATGAAAACAATAAGTATGCTACATATCCAGGTTTTCACTCTATGCCAGCTGACCACTTAGCTTGTAATTCTAAAGTTTGGAATAAGTTAAAACCTCACGAAAAAGGTGCAATGAAAGCTGCTATTGAAATTTGTGGAAGAACTATCACAAGTTTAGTTGAGAGAAAAAATGCAGAAGCTGTAAAAGCTTTAAAAGAAATGGGTGTTACTCTTCATGACTGGTCTAGAGAAGATAGACTTAAATTTAGAAATGCTGCCCTTGGTGCTTGGGAAGAATGGAGAAAAAAATCTCCTGAAGCTAATGCACTTATAGATATACACACAGCTTATATGAAAGCTAACGGTATACTATAATTAAAGTATATAAAAAATCTTGGAGGGCCTGAAAAGGCCCTTCTTTTTTATTTTAAAATTTTTAGCTTATGCTTGATAAACAGTTGCAAGAGCAAAATCAAAAAGTTGCGAGCAAAGATGATTTCCCTATAAATTGGATTGATAGAATTTCTTTATTTCTAAGCCATACAATTAAATATTTAATACCCGTAATTGTACTTGTAATGATGTATGAAATTTTTATGAGGTATGTGGTATTCAAACCAACTTTATGGGCTAATGAATTATGCTTATGGTTAGCTGGGGTTTGTTATTTAGTTGGTGGAATATATGCAACAAGGTTAAGAAGCCATATTAGAATAGTATTGCTGTATGATTGGGTGAGTAGACCAACTCAGAGAATTTTTGACTTAATTAGCACCATAATTATTGTTCTTTTTGCTGCCGCTGTAATCTATGGAGGTATGGAAGATGCAGTTAGATCATTTGTAAACTGGGAAAGATTTGCGACTTATTGGGATCCACCAATTCCTGCTACTATGAAGCCACTTACACTTATATGCGTATTTTTAATTGCTCTTCAATCTGTAAATAACTTAATTATTGATTGGAAAAATCCTAAAGAAAAACAATACGACCCTTCTAAAGACTTAAAATAAAATGGAAATTGAAATAGGAACACTTTCGATAATACTTATAGTTGGATTGTTGGCACTTATATCTATTGGTGTTCCAATGGGTTTTGCTTCTGGGTTTATGGGGGCAGTGCTTGTCTTTCTTTATATTGGAGAACACGCATTAGGTATTTTACTTTCAAGATATTACTCACTTGTTGTTACCTATTCTTTTTTATCTGTTCCATTATTTATATTTATGGCCTCCCTTCTCGAACGCTCGAATATAGCACGGGATCTATATGATGCTTTAAATGCATGGTTAAGAAAAACAAGGGGTGGTGTAGGTGTTGTAACTGCGATCATGGCAACAATCATGGCTGCAATGAGTGGAATTATTGGAGGAGAAATAGTTTTATTAGGCTTGATTGCTTTGCCTCAAATGTTGAGACTAAAATATGATCAAGATATGTCGATTGGAATTATTTGTGCATCGGGATCTTTAGGCACAATGATACCTCCATCTATTGTTTTAATCATTTATGGATTAACAACAGAAACTTCAATTACAATGCTATTCCAAGAAGCTATTGTTCCAGGATTGATGATTTCAGGTTTAATCATTACTTACATTCTTATTCGTACAAGACTACAACCGCATCTAGCACCAATAAGTGATGAGCCGCCTTTAACTTTAAAAGAAAAGATGTCATACCTACCAGGTCTTCTACCACCAATTGCTATAGTAATAATTGTTTTAGGTTCAATTTATTCTGGAATAACCGGTATCACGGAAGCAGCTGGAATGGGTGTGGTTGCTACATTAATAATAATATTTGCAAGAAAAGAACTCACAGTATTTTTATTTAAGGATGCACTAGTGAGAACTTTTAAAGCATCTGGAACTATTTTAACAATTACTTTTGGAGCTACTGTTTTGGCTGGTGCCTATTCTCTTGCTGGAGGACCAAAATATGTAGCTGAAGCAATTTTAGCTTATGATTTAAAACCGATGTATTTAATTTTCATGATGCAAATCATGTTCTTAATAATGGGAGCATTTATGGATTGGGTAGGTATTGTGTTACTAGCGATGCCAGTATTTTTACCAATAGTACTTGCTCTTGGTTTTGATCCAATATGGTTTGGAATATTATTCTGTGTAAATATGCAGGTTTCATTTTTGAGTCCACCATTTGGTCCCGCTGCTTTTTATTTAAAATCTGTTGCACCACCGCATATATCTTTAACAGATATATTCAGAGGTTTTGCTCCATTTATTGTTATTCAATTGATTGTTTTAGCTTGTGTGATGTTTTTTCCAGAAGCAATGACACAAAATTTTCACGAATTTAAACCAAAATAATGATGAAAATTGGTTTTATTGGGACAGGTCTTATGGGCCTACCAATGGCTAAAAATATATTAAAAGCAGGATATAATTTAAAAGCTTTTAACAGATCTCAAAATAAAGCTACTCCTTTAAAAGATCAGGGTGCAGAGATATCAAGTTCAATTAAAGAGGCTGTAAGTGACAGTGATGTAGTCATTACGATGTTAACAGACGATACTGCCGTTGATGAGATCATGAGTAGCTCTGACTTTTTAGGAGGTTTAAAATCAGAGTCTATAGTAATTGATATGAGCTCAGTAAAACCATCAACAGCAACTAATCATGGAAATAATCTAAAATCAAAAAATATAAATTATCTAGATGCACCCGTATCTGGAGGAACTATAGGTGCAGAGGAAGCATCATTAGCTATTATGGTTGGAGGTGAGCAAGATGTTTTCAATAGAGCGAGTGAAATTTTAAAGACAATGGGAAATCCAACATTGGTGGGTCCAGTAGGTAGTGGCCAAGTATCAAAACTTGCAAACCAAATAATTGTTGGCATAACAATAGGCGCAGTAGCGGAAGCCGTAACGTTATGCGAGAAAGCAGGAGCTGATCCTGTCAAAATGATTAGTGCTTTATCTGGTGGTTGGGCAGATAGTAAAATTTTACGAACTCATGGAAAAAGAATGATTGATAAGGATTTTAGTCCAAAAGGAAAAACTTCTACTCATTTAAAAGATATGAATAATATTTTAGATTGTGCAAACAATTTTAATACTCATTTACCTATTTCAAATTTAGTTAAAGAAATGTATAAAACTTTAGTTGAAAATGATCATGGAGATAAAGATCATAGCTCACTGTATATGGAAATTGAAAGGATGAATAAAAAATGAGCAAAAGATTAGAAGGTAAAAAAATTGTGGTCACTGCGGCAGGACAGGGGATTGGTAAAGCAACAGCCATTGCATTTCATAATGAAGGAGCACATGTTACTGCAACAGATTTAAATGATAAAACCTTAGCTGATTTAAATAAAGAATTTTCTAGTATTGAAGTGAAAACTTTGGACTCAACTGATAATAATGCAATTTTAAATTTTACTAAATCTTTAGATAAAGTAGATGTTTTATTTAATGCAGTTGGATTTGTTCATCATGGAACTATTCTTGATTGCAAGGAAAAAGATTGGGATTTCTCGAGTAATGTAAATGTAAAATCTATGTATTTTATGTGTAAAGCAATATTACCACTAATGGTAAAACAAAATGGTGGAAGCATTATCAATGTTTCATCTTGTGCTTCTAGTTTAAAAGGTTTCCCAAATAGATTTGTATATGGAACAACAAAAGGAGCCGTGATTGGATTGACTAAATCAATTGCAGCCGATTTTGTTAAACAAAATATAAGATGTAATTCGATTGCACCAGGAACAGTTTTCTCACCTTCTTGGCAAGATAGGGTTAACCAAAGTCCTGACCCTGTTCAGGCTAAAAAAGATTTTATAGCAAGACAACCAATGGGAAGATTAGGTACTGCTGAAGAAATAGCAGCTGTGGCGGTTTATTTAGCTAGTGATGATGCAACATTTACAACAGGTACAACAATTTCTGTTGATGGTGGGATTTCAATATAATTAAATAACAAAAAGGAGAATTATGAAATTATTAAGAGTAGGACAAAAGGGTAAAGAAAAACCTGCAGCGTTAGACAAAGATGGTAAAATTAGAGATATTAGTTCACATGTTGAGGACTTAAATCCTCATCATTTAAATTTTGAAACTATTTCAAAATTACAAAGTGCGGATCTCTCAACACTCCCTGAAATATCAAGCAGTGAGAGGATTGGATCATGTATAACTAAGCCAGGAAAATTTGTTGCGATTGGATTAAATTTTTCTGACCATGCTGCAGAAACTGGTGCAGAAGCTCCATCTGAACCAATAGTGTTTATGAAAGCTACAAGCTGTATTAATGGTCCTAACGATGATATTGAAATTGTCTCAGGATCAA